>NZ_WEII01000060.1:0-28999 GCF_009183805.1 Bacillus sp. B2-WWTP-C-10-Post-4
AAAAAAGTGCAAGAAGAATACCCCTATTCTCCTTGCACTTTTTACTATTATCACAGTGATTAAAGCGTTTACAAATTATTTCAAAATAATTAGTAAATCCATTCATTCATTAATTTTGAGTAGTCAACTAATTCTTCTTCTTTAAAGAAAATAGCAATCTCGCGCTCTGCGCTTTCTAAAGAATCAGAACCATGGATAATGTTTTTCGCAACAGTTACACCGAAATCTCCACGAATTGTTCCAGGAGCTGCTTCATGTGGTCTTGTTTTCCCCATCATGTTACGCGCTGTATCTACTACACCTTCACCTTGCCATACCATTGCGAACACAGGTCCAGATGTAATAAAGTCTACTAACTCACCAAAGAAAGGTTTTTCCTTATGCTCAGCGTAGTGTTGTCCAGCAATTTCCGGAGTGACTTGCATTAATTTTGCACCAACTAATTGAAAGCCTTTTTTCTCAAAACGAGCTACAATTTCCCCAATGAAGGCACGTTGTACACCGTCTGGTTTTACCATTAGAAATGTTTTTTCCATAAAAAATCTCTCCACTTCTGAATTATGTATGTAATTGTATATCCCCACACACATATTATCACCCTTATCACAATTGTGCAATAGTTTTGAAATAGAGAGATTATTTTATTTTTTAGAATAAACATTAAAATTTTCGTTTTCCAATATACTTTGCAACATTTTGTAATGCGTACTTTGCTTTTCCACGTGGAAGTGGTTTTATTATTTCTAAAGCTTTATGTAAATAACGTTCACTAAACGCAAATGCTTGATCAATTGCTGTACTATTTTTTACAGCATCAATAATTTCTTGCATTTCACTTGCTGTTGAATTTTCATGTACAGATGTGATTTTCTGACGAAGTACTGGATCTTCCATCGCATATAAAGCAGGAAGTGTAATATTCCCTTGTAGTAAATCTCCGCCAGCAGGTTTTCCAAGTTTCTCTTCTGTAGAAACGAAGTCTAAAATGTCATCAATAATTTGATAAGACATTCCTACAAAATACCCATACCAAAATAGACGATTTACCGTATCACGATTAGCACCAGCAGCAATCGCTCCCAATTGACAACTCGCGGCAATTAATAATGCTGTTTTTCGCTTTATTCTTCTTAAATACGTTCTTAAATTTTGGTCATAATTGTATTTATCTTTAATTTGTTCAATTTCACCTTTACAGACTTCTAAAATAGTATGTGATAACGCTTGATGCGCCTCTGGAATTTCGATATTTGTTATACATTCAAGAGACTTAGCGAACAGATAGTCCCCTGTATACATCGCAATACGATCTCCCCATTTCGCATTCACAGTCGCACTGCCGCGTCGTAAAAATGCAGCATCAATAACATCATCGTGAACAAGAGAAGCCATATGAATAAGTTCTAACGCAACAGCAACATGCTTAATCGCATCTAACTTATAATCTCCAAATTTCCCTGCAAGCAACACAAATACAGGACGAATTCGTTTCCCACCAGCTTCAATAAGCTGTAATGCTGCCTCTTCTACTAATGGCTGTTCAGAAGCGACTGTCTTTTTTAATTCTTTTTCTATCACATTAATATCCGATCGTAAAAAAGAGTACATAAGTTGTAACTTCATATTGTTCACCTTAACCTAAAACTTCTTTTTTCTATTTTGATTCTGGTTTAATACCTAAATGCATCGCTGCTACCCCGAAAGTAAATGGTTTCACTTGCACACGTTCAAGTCCAGCTTGCTCAAACATTTGAGCCAATTCTTTCATCCCTGGGAACGTACTAGCAGATTCTTGAAGCCATGAATACTCTTTATAACTTTTCGCAAACATCTTTCCAAATAACGGCATGATATATTTAAAGTATAAAATATACCCTTGTCGAAAACCAATCATTGTTGGTTGAGATGTTTCTAAACAGATTACTTTTCCACCTGGTTTTACTACACGCGTCATTTCTTTTAATACGTGCATATAATCCGGTACGTTACGTAAACCAAACCCAATCGTCACATAATCAAACGTATTATCTTCAAACGGAAGTTCCATTGCATTCCCATGTAGAAGTTCTACTTGTTTTAATTGTAACGCCTCTACCTTTTGCTTACCGACAGATAACATATTTTCACTGAAATCTAAGCCAACAACCTTTCCTTGTTCACCTACGGCTCCAGCTAGCGCAATTGTCCAATCTGCGGTTCCACAGCATACATCAAGCGCTTGACTACCTGGTTGTACATCCATAATTCGCATCGTTTCTTTACGCCACGCTTTATGTCTTTGAAAACTAATTACAGAATTCATCACATCGTATTTATCAGAAATCTTTTCAAATACGTCATGTACTCTTTCTTCTTTTGATTGTTGCATGCTCGTACCTTCTTCCAATGTAAAATTGCTTATGTCTTCTATTTATTCCTTAACACAGAATTTATTTCATTTATGTCTGTGTGATTTTCTAAAAATTGTTTTTCTTTCTTTCTCAATTCCTTCATCCAACCAATAATCACTACTTCTGCTTTATCCCCTAAAGCATCTTGCATAGCTTGAAAAACAGGTGAATGTTGCTTATCAGCATACAATTGAATTTCTTTTTGAAGGCGATTTCCACCTAATACGTATGTGATAAATGGCTTCCAATGTGATAAATGAAAATGATCACATGTTTTTTGAAGGAGCGCAGACTCAATCGTTACTACGCTTTTCATTATGTCATCCGTCGTTTCATGCGCTTTTTGGTATAACATAATTTTGTGTTCATTTATCTCTTTAATTCCTTCAGCAAGTGCACGAATTAAAACAATATCACGATTCATAGACAATAAATAATAATATAGTCCACTATAGTAATCGCCTGCAAGTACTGTTAATTGACGACATTTATGGAATTCAATCTCTTCCTCGCCTGCTTTATTTGATACCCTTTCATGCGTATCAAGCGCAATTTGTACAAGCATAATTGTTACTACGTAATGCTCAATTTGTTCTATATGTAAGTTTGCACTCTTTAAAGCACCATATAACAATGCTATCTTTTCTTCATCAATAAATGGTTCTTCAATATAGTTTATAAAGTAAGGATGGCGTAATTTCTCCATCAATTTTTCTTTTATACCCGCATACCCTCCGTAGATGTCACACACAAAAAATCACCCTTGTTTTCTAATTCATAAAACTTATTATAACACATACACTCTATTTTCTATAACCAAAACTTGGCTACACCTGCCATTCATGTAAGCAATCTTTCTAATCTCACTCTGTCTAGTTAAAACTATATCATTTATTTACTAAAAAAAAAAAGAAAAGCAGTTTCCCGCTTTTCTTTACTTCGTTTTAATAAACGATAAAATTTCACTGCGCGCTGCAGCATCATTTTCAAGCACACCACGCACTGCTGTCGTTACTGTTTTCGCACCTGGTTTTTTTACACCACGCATCGTCATACACATATGTTCTGCTTCTACTACCACCATTACACCATGAGGCTCTAGTACTTCCATAATAGAGTTCGCTACTGTTGATGTAATACGTTCTTGCAGTTGTGGGCGACGTGCAATTGTATCTACGGTACGAGCTAATTTACTTAACCCTGTCACCTTTCCACCTTGCGGAATATATGCAACGTGAGCAACTCCATAGAATGGAACTAAATGATGCTCACACATCGAATAAAATGGTATATCTTTTACTAGTACAAGCTCTTCGTGATCTTCTCCGAATACTTTATGCAAATGCTCTTTCGGATCTTCATGCATACCTGAGAACACTTCTGCGTACATTTTTGCAACACGCTTTGGTGTATCAAGTACTCCCTCACGATTTGGGTCATCCCCAATCGCCTCTAAAATAAGGCGTACTGCATGTTCAATTTGTTCTAAATTAACTTTTGCCATCCGCTAGCCCTCCCGAAAACCTAAAAGTGATACGAACACATTCTAGCATATTTATGTTTTTAAAAGCAAAAAGAAGAGTTCCCAAAAAGGAAACTCTTCTTCCCTGTTAATATGTAAGGATTATTTAACCGCATCTTTTAACGCTTTACCAGGTTTGAATGCAGGTACTTTACTTGCAGCGATTTCAATCTCCTCACCTGTTTGTGGGTTACGACCTTTACGAGCCGCACGCTCACGAACTTCGAAGTTACCGAATCCGATCAGTTGTACTTTATCACCTTGTTTTAAAGCTTCTAAGATAGAATCAAAAACAGCGTCTACTGCTTTTGTTGCGTCCTTTTTAGAAAGGGAACTTGCTTCTGCAACAGCATTGATTAAATCTGTCTTGTTCATGCCATTCACCTCCTCCCAAAGATAAGACTGTATAATGATCATAAAATGAGTCTTACTTTCATTTGTAGGCAATTTTTGCAAATTCTATACTACAAAGATGTAGATAAATCATTATCAACGCCTATATTATACGATTCTCCTTTATAATTCAATATTTTTAAGGAAATTGTTACTCTGAAAATGTGAAAATCTGATGAAACTTGACAATTTACAACAATGTATTAGATAATGACTGTTTATTTTTCTATTTTATAATCAAAAAAACAAAAAATCCCTCTACAGTGAGAGGGATTTTTTCTTATAGTATAATCGCAATTAATCCGCCAGATCCTTCATTAATAATTCTTTCTAGCGTTTCTTTTAATTTATATCTAGCATTTTCTGGCATTAAAGATAATTTCGCCTGAATTCCTTCTCGAACAATCGAGCTAAGTGAACGTCCAAATATATCAGAATTCCAAATTGATAACGGGTCATCTTCAAAATCTTGCATTAAATAACGAACTAATTCTTCACTTTGCTTTTCAGTACCAATAATCGGCTCAAACGTTGACTCTACATCTACTTTAATCATATGAATAGATGGCGCTACCGCTTTTAACTTCACACCAAACCTTGAACCGTGACGAATAATTTCTGGCTCATCTAAGCTCATATCCGCTAATGCAGGTGCTGCTACACCATATCCTGTTTGCTTAACCATACGCAGTGCATCCGCCACTTGATCGTACTCTATTTTCGCATGAGATAAATCGAGCATAAGCTTTAATAAATGATCTTTCCCTCGAATTTCTACTCCTACTACTTCTTTTAAAATCTGATCATATAATTCATCTGGCGCATATAAATCAATCTCCGCCACACCTTGCCCCATATCAATGCCAGCTAGGCTCGCTCGATCAATAAATTCATATTGACTAAACTGCCAAACAACGCGATCCACATCACGAAGACGTTTTATATCCTTCACAGTTTCTTGAACTGCTTCTTGATAACTTTGACGCAACCAATGCCCTTCATTTAGCACCATTACCCAGCTCGGAAGGTTCACATTCACTTCTAATACAGGGAATTCAAATAGCGCTTCACGAAGTACATTATATACATCTGTTTCTCTTAAACTCTCCACACTCATTGCAATAACCGGGATATCATATTCTTCTGATAAACTTTGGCGTAATTGCTCTGTATCTGGATGATACGGCTGTACCGTATTAATTATCATAATGAAAGGTTTTCCTACTTCTTTCAACTCATTTACAACGCGTTCTTCTGCCTCTATATAATCTCTTCTTGGAATTTCACCAATTGTTCCATCTGTTGTAATTACAACACCAATTGTTGAATGTTCTTGAATTACTTTACGCGTGCCGATTTCTGCAGCTTCATGGAATGGAATAGGTTCTTCATACCAAGGGGTATTAATCATGCGCGGGCCATTCTCATCTTCATAGCCCTTCGCTCCAGGAACCGTATATCCAACACAATCTACTAATCGAATATTCACTTCAAGTCCTTCATCTACTTCGATAGAAACCGCTTGGTTTGGAACAAACTTCGGTTCCGTCGTCATAATTGTACGACCAGCAGCACTTTGAGGCAATTCATCCTGCGCTCTTTGACGGTCAGACTCATTCTCAATGTTTGGAATAACTACAAGTTCCATAAATTTTTTAATGAATGTTGATTTCCCTGTTCGAACAGCTCCTACAACTCCAAAATAAATATCACCGCCTGTTCGTTCTGCAATATCTTTAAAAATATCTACCTTTTCCAAGTGATTCCCTCCCTCAAAATTTTTGGGAATAATTCCGCGTTTATAGTCAACTAATACCTTCTCTAACGTTGCCTATAATATCTGATATAATATAATGGTATTCTAGAAGTTCGGACAATATATCATATAATTTTGTCCAATTTCATATGACTATTAAAAAATATCTTTTGTTTGCATCGTAAGTTGTATAACATAAAAAACCTTTCTTCTAGAACTTATTCACTAAAAGAAAGGTTCATGACTTATCATTTTAAAAAAATTGGTTCTCCGTCCTTTACTGTGTACGGTAAAGAATAAGCTGGTACAAACGGGGATCCTTTTGAAAGTATATTTCGAATATCTTCTCCCTCCGCAAACTGCCCTTCATTTTTTTTCAAAGCGTCATATAAGTCAATTCTATAATCAACAAAAACTTCTCCTTTTTCATTAATTACAAAAGGAAGTCCTTTACCAGAATATGGGCTTGTCACTTGTGGCACATCTTTATATCCTAGTTTTTTGAAATCCAATTCATATACACCATCTGAAATTACTTTTTTAAAAGGTGGATATTGATGTTCATCACGATATATCCTAAGCTTTAAAGATAGTTCCTGAATTTGTTCAGCCATCCTAACATCAATTAACTTTACTGTTGGATTTGTTTCAACGTCTATTAATACGTATTGATATACTCCTCCACTTTCATACGCATTCCCTGGCGCTTCTTGTATGTAACGCGGGGCAATCTGTTGAAAATCGATCGGATACTTTTGATAAATAGGTGTACTCATATCCCTCGTCTTAATTGGCAATATCCCATCATTTTGCTCCTTAAATGTCACAACAGCTTTTTGAACAACCTGTAGCTGATCTTCATAAGGAACCGCATTTTGCTTCATATTTTCTTTCGGATACAGACACCCCGTTAAAAGGCTCATACAACAAAATATTAAAATAATATGTAATTTTTTCACTAGCATCACCTTTTCATACTAATCTAATTTGCTCTGTATGTAGTATTTTCGAGACCATTCCATTTACTGCTGTACAGGTCCACTAAATACAACAAGAAAAATAACAATTCCTGACACAATCATAAGGGTGTACGCTACTAACGCTGTAATCCCTTTCAAAAATTTATTCTTTATTTTATGTCTACTTAATAAAATAAAACTTACTGCAAAAAACATAAATCCAATTGCCCCTAAAGCTAACCACATTTTCATAAGCCCTTCTGACATATATACACCCCTTTTTATTAATCTATTTTTATACTATTTTAACAAATTAAAATCTTTAAACAAATACAAAAAGAACATTTTACTACAAATTGCGAATATATAACTTTAATCAATAGGTTTTCCAGCATTTCTCACCAATCTAGACAAAAATAAAACCGAAGCGATTGTATCTCTCGCTTCGGTTGACCAAATATGCCCAAAAACAGCTCTATTCCCATTCTTTCATGGCTATCATATGCAATCTACAAACTCTTTGTTTCTCATAATTTATTTTTTAAACATTTTGCTTAACGAGCCAAAATCTGTTGGCATATTATTATTAATAATCGCTTTTACAATTTGATCCTCTTGCTCTTTCGGCACTTCACGTCCCGCCATAAGAGCCACTTGATGAATTAATTGACGAAGTACAGTTTCATCACGTAAATTCGCATTTTGCACGGATGATGCTAATTTAAAAATATCCTCTTTATTTACTTTCGCTTCCTTCTCAATATTATTAAAAATGTTATTATCCATTCTTTTCACCCTCTCCTCAAGTTACTCTTCATCCTATGCAAAAATGAAAAAATGGTGAAAAGACCCAAAAAATAAAAAAAGCGACAGAAGTACAAATGTACTTCTGTCGCTTTTCTTTACAGTAAATCAGGTATAGCTTCCACTTCATGTTTTCGAACACGTCCCATCAATGAGCCTACCGCATCTTTTACGTTATTCCCATTGAACAGCACGTCATATAAAGCAGCTGTAATCGGCATTTCAACTTCCATTTTCTCTGCCAATTCATGAGCAGCTTTCGTTGTTCTTACACCTTCCACAACCATACCCATGCTTTCTAACACTTCTTCTAAAGAGTGTCCTTTTCCAAGCATATTTCCAGCGCGCCAATTTCGGCTATGAACACTTGTACAAGTTACAATTAAGTCTCCCATACCAGTTAGACCAGCAAACGTTAACGGATTCCCGCCCATTTTTCTTCCTAAACGAGCAATCTCTGTTAAACCACGTGTCATCAATGCCGCCTTTGCATTATCACCTAATCCAAGACCATCAGTTATACCAGCAGCTAATGCGATAATATTTTTTAACGCACCACCAAGTTCAACTCCAACGATATCTGGATTTGTGTATACACGGAAATAACTATTCATAAATAAATCTTGTACTTCCTCAGCCGCTTCCATACGCTTTGCTGCAGACGTAACTGTTGTCGCTTGTCGTAAACCGACTTCTTCAGCATGACTCGGTCCAGACAGTACAACAACATCTTTAATTAAGTGCTCTGGAATTTCTTCCTCAATCACTTCCGAAATACGTTTTGACGTACCAGGTTCAATTCCTTTGCTCGCATGAATCCAAGTAATTGGTTCAGTAACAATTTCTTTCATCTCTTGTAATACATCTCTGTACGCTTTCGTTGGTACTACTAGCAGTACTATATTTACATCTACTAATGCTTCTTCTAAAGAAGAGTAGGCTACGATTGTGCTTGGCAATGTAATGCCTGGGAGATATCGACCATTCTCATGTTTCGTATTAATTTCAGCCATAAGTTCTGGGCGATTTCCCCAAATACGTACATCATGTCCATTGTCAGCTAATACCATCGCTAACGCTGTTCCCCAGCTACCTGCTCCTACTACTGTGATTTTTGTCATAAAATCACATCCTCTCCATTAGTCTCTTGCTCTAGCGATAATGTGAATCGGCGTTCCTACGAAGCCAAATGATTCACGTAAGCGATTCTTTAAGAAACGCTCATATGAGAAGTGCAATAATTCTGGATCGTTTACAAACACAACAAATGTCGGTGGTTTTACCGCAACTTGTGTTGCATAGAAAATTTTCAGACGGCTACCATTATGAGTTGGCGTCGGATTCATCGCTACCGCATCCATAATTACATCGTTTAATACGTTCGTTTGAATACGGATACTATGACTTTCATTTACCTCATCGATAACCGGTATTAATGTTTGTGTACGTTTTCTTGTTTTTGCAGATAAGAAAACAATTGGTGCGTATTCTAAGAATTGGAAATGAGCACGGATATTTTCTTCAAATGCTTTCATTGTTTTTTCGTCTTTTTTCACTGCATCCCATTTATTTACAACGATAACAACAGCTCGCCCTGAATCATGAGCATATCCAGCGATTTTTTTATCTTGCTCAATAATTCCTTCTTCACCATCTAAAACGACTAAAACAACGTCAGAACGTTCAATCGCTCTTAGCGCACGAAGTACACTATATTTCTCTGTACTTTCATACACTTTTCCTTTTTTACGCATACCAGCTGTATCAATAATTACATAATCTTTTCCATCTTTACTATATGGTGTATCGACAGCATCACGAGTTGTTCCTGCTACATTACTAACAATTACACGCTCTTGACCAAGAAGAGCATTTACAAGTGATGATTTTCCTACGTTTGGACGTCCAATTAAAGAGAAACGAATTGTGTCTTCATCATATCCATCTTCTTCAATCTTTGGAAAATGTTGTGCAGCTTCGTCTAGTAAGTCACCTAACCCTAATCCGTGTGTACCTGAAATTGGGAATGGTTCGCCAAATCCTAATGCATAAAAGTCATAAATGTCACTGCGCATTTCCGGATTGTCCACTTTATTTACTGCAAGTACAACCGGTTTATTTGAACGATATAAAATTTTTGCAACTTCTTCATCAGCTGCTGTTACACCGTCACGACCGTTTGTCATAAAAATGATAACATCCGCTTCATCAATTGCTACTTCAGCTTGTTGACGAATTTGTGTCAAAAACGGCTCGTCTCCAATATCAATTCCGCCCGTATCAATAATGTTAAATTCATGATTTAACCATTCTCCAGCGCTATAAATACGATCGCGCGTTACACCTGGAATATCTTCTACGATTGAAACTCTTTCTCCAACAATTCTATTGAAAATAGTAGATTTCCCTACGTTCGGGCGACCTACTATCGCTATTACTGGTTTCGGCATATACTTTCATCCTTTCAACTTGCTTCTGTTTATTATGTAAAAAACCCTTCTTTGTGCAAGAAGGGATTTGCATTCCAGAATATTTCTCAACGTATCAAAACACCTCACATTATAACACACGTTGCTAATGTTTCACAATAATATATACATTCTCTTGTAAGCGATGTGCAATACCATCTAAAATTGCCTCTAAATTATTTGCAACAAATTCTAGTTCCTCTGTCGATTCGCAAACGAATAAAGGAGCACCACCTGCAAATTTTTCTGGAGTCGTTGTTATAACTGCCAGAATAACACTTTCTAACATCATCTCTTATCTCCCCTTCCTTTCGGGGCTTCCGATGACATATGGACAGCACTTTCTAACGTTGGTACATTTCCTATGACACCTATCGCTTTCTCTGCATCTTGATCTTGCGGCAGGACAAAAATCCCAACCCTGCCATCCTCTAAATCACGCTTTGCTAACGGTACAAGCGCTGGTGTACCAGAATCTCTATAAATCCCTAACGCTACTGAAACATCGTGTAAAATAGCTTGTCGTTGCCCTAAATTTGAGATTGTAACCATCGCATCAATTGATTTCGGCTTTAAAATAAAACCCATACCATATTTCATAATTTCTTCTTGTCTTGCTGGCAATCCAATATTCATAATGTAAATATTATCAATATATAGCCCCGCTCCTTCAAACCGAAGCGGAACATGCTCGATATCAACAAGATCATGTAACCTTCTGCCAGACATTAATTTTTTCGCAATAAAAAATGCGATGATCGCCATAATTACTCCAGCAATCCACGAACGAAACCCTATATATGCAAACGTCGTCACAAACGACGTTAACATCGCCAAATAGTTGCGACTTTCAAAAACTAATGCAATTCCTTCAATGTATGTATTTCCACGCGGTACGAGCTCATACCCATCTAATTGTTGAAGCGTATTTCTTTCCATATTACGTACATCACGAAATTGTGTCGCTGCTAATGTAAGAAATGTAATGGCAGAAAAATCTTTTTTCAAAATAGACGGGATTGCAATCGCTCCTAAAGCAGCTGCAATTAACCCCATTGCAATATGAATAATTTTCCCATGTAGCCTCGTCGGATATTGCCGCGTATCCGTCCGAAGCATTAGCACCCTTGTAACTGTCCCCGCTATTACGCCGCATAAAATGGCTGGTGTATATTCAGTCATGTATTACCCTCGCCTTTCTTTTACGTGTTTTTCTCTTAAACCGTTCCATGTATACTGATGCTTTTGCAATCCAAAACAATATTGCCATGAATAATGTAGAAATGGCGACGATATCAAAAAATGCTAAACTACCGTAATCATATGGAAAATTCAATTTCCTAAAAATAAATGTCACTAGCAGCTCTCCTTGTAACATCCCTACATATAGAGAACATAATCGTAATATGCGATCTCCATGCAATAACACCGATGCATACACAAGAGCACTACTTAGCAGAAACACTCTATCCACCACAATCCAAATCGGATCATATATTTCTAACAGATGAAAACTTGTATATAACATTGCAATAATAAGCGCCGAAAGTAAGCTATATAATTTTTTCCAGACAGAATATAGCGTGATCCCTATAAAAGAAATAATACAAAGTAAAAGAGCATTTACTGATACCACGAATGAGGCGATCGTTACATGTAACGGAGAGCAAATTATAAAAATCAGTATACAAGCGCCTAACTTCCACCGAATAAGGTCCTTTTTCATAAAAAAGGTTACAATGATCCACCCTATCCAAGCTACAAAATAAAAAGTACTTCCATCCATCAACTTCACCTCCTATGTTTTCCATTATGGGAACTTTTTATGAAAGTTAATCCACTTTATTTACGCATAGTTTTTTCTTATAACAGCAACACTTTTAACAAGGAGGTGTTATTCATTATGGGTAAAGATCGCCAAGAACGAAAACTACGAGAATCACGCCGCGTTGAATCCGATCGTGATCAATCACTACAATATCCAGGTGCAACTGGACTTGATACACCAGAACAGGCTCGAAAACAAAACCAGCACTAATTAATGCAAAAAGACGGTTTCGATATTGTACGAAACCGTCTTTTACATAATCAGTTTAATGTTTTCTATTTATATTGAAATAATATTTTTCACACTATATCCTCCCATTACTTCTTTTTATCTTCACCTATTCCTATTAAAAATTAAGTTCTCTCCAGTAATTCGACAACACACCATCTACATTTTTCAACCCTTTTTCAATTGCAATTTTTACGAAATGATATTTTTATATAATACTAATTCCTTTCTCCACTTTATATTACGAAAAAGAATAGAACAAAAAAAATCAACCGAACGGTTGATTTTTTATCTCCTACTATAATGCGCAGTATCAATACCACGCTGCATTAACCAATGATACGTTTCACCCTTTACAACAAGAGGTACAGATTGCAACTCTTCTATCGTTTTCGCACCAAGAGCTGTCATTATAAATTTCAAATCTGTATGTAGAAGCTCAATTTCATCCACTAACTTCTCGATACCATCTTGCATTAAAATACGTAAAAAGTAACCAGCAAACGCAGTTGTATTCGCCCCTAATGCGATCGCTTTCGCTACGTCAAGCGCTGTTTGTATGCCCCCAGATGCAATAAAAGAGAGGTTATTATTTGTAGAGGTTGCTTCAATAATCGAGGTTGCTGTTTGTATGCCCCAGTTATTAAAATAAGAAAGCATTCGCTGTCTTCTTTCATTTTCAACAGCAGCAAAATTCGTACCACCTTGCCCACCAATATCAATTGCTGTTACACCTACGTTCGCTAACTGCTGCACTGTTTCCTTACTCATCCCAAATCCAACTTCTTTTACAATGATAGGAACTTTACTATTTAAAACAATTTTCTCAATGCGCTGAAGTACTCCAGTAAAATCACGGTCTCCTTCTGGCATCGTTAACTCTTGTATGACATTTAAATGAATTTGCAATGCATTCGCTTCAATCATATCAACGGCACGCTCTGCCTGTTCGATAGTTGCCTCACTACCTAAATTAGCAAAGAAAATACCATTTGGATTTACCTTTCTGATCACCTTATAAGAAGCAGCTTCACTTTCATCTTTTAACGCCGCCATTTGCGAACCTACAGCCATAGCAAGGTTATGATGTTTCGCTACATATGCTAATTGCTCATTAATATGTAACGTTTTCTCTCCTCCACCACCAGTCATCGCATTGATAAAAATCGGCGAACTTAGTGAAAGTTCGCCGATTTTTGTTTCACATGTTATTGTGTCATAATTTGAATTTGGCAAGCTTTGATGCACAAAATCAATATCATGAAAGCCATGCGTACGAGACTGACCAGTAGAAAGAGCGTATTCAATATGATCTAATTTACGTTTTGCCCTTACCACTTGTACCCCTCATTATTTCTTTAATTTTTTCAGTTGTTCACCAATAATATCACTTAATTGGAAAGTAGCAGAATCAGCATTTGGCTCATACTGACTATAATCTTCAGTTACATTATTTTCCTCAAGCGCTTCTTTTATACTTAAAGAAATACGTTTCTCTGCTACGTGAACTTCAAGTACTTTCACTTTTACTTCTTGTCCCATTTCCAATACTTCATTCGGATTTTTCACGTGACGATTTGCAATTTGAGATACGTGTACAAGTCCTTCAACGCCCGGTAAAATCTCAACGAATGCACCAAATGTAACAAGGCGTTTTACTACTCCCTCACGAATATCTCCAGCTTTTATTTCGCCAGCAACGTTTTCCCAAGGTCCTGGTTGAGCTGCTTTAATTGATAAAGAAATACGTTGTGTATCAGCATCAACAGATAACACCTTTACCTTAACCTTTTGACCTTGCTCTAACACTTCAGAAGGTTGCTCTACACGTTCGTGTGAAATTTGTGAAATGTGAACTAAACCGTCCACTCCACCAACATTAACGAATGCGCCAAAGTCAGTTAATCGTTGTACTGTTCCTTCAACAACGTCCCCTTCTTTTAATGAAGAAATTGCTTCTTTTTTCTTAGAATCTAGTTCTAATTCTACTACCGCTTTATGCGAAAGGATTACACGATTTTTTTCACGGTCTAATTCAACAATTTTCACAGCTAATGTTTTACCTTTATAGTCAGTAAAGTCTTCTACATAATGTACTTCTACAAGTGAAGCTGGAATAAAACCGCGAACACCAAGGTCCACAACTAATCCGCCATTCACAATATCTTTTACAGTAACATCAAATACATGACCAGAAGTAAATTTCTCTTGTAGTTCTACCCATGCTTTTTCTGCATCAACAGCACGTTTAGATAAGACAAGATCATCTTCTTCTAATTTAATAATTTTCAACTCTAGTGTTTGATCTAATTCTACAACATCGCTTGCTTTTTCAATATGAACGTTAGCTAATTCACTAATTGGAATTACGCCATCTGTTTTGTATCCAACATTTACAAGCACTTGTTTCTCTTCAACCTTCGTTACAGAACCTGTAACAACGTCACCAACTTGTAATTCTTTTGAATCCATAACTTCTTCATTCATTTTCTCTACCATGGAAATACCTCCCTACAGAATTGACAAAGCATTTTTTATGTATATACGAAATGAAAACAAAGTTTTCATTTGCATGTTTAAGAATTTCTCATCACATACTCTTTTTCAATAACATTCACAAGAAAATATATTACACCTATATAAATAGTATACAGCAAAACCAGCTTGAAAAAAGTATGTTTTGAAATATAATAGCGAATATATTCTGACAGTTTTATTCCTCTTTAACTAACTTCTTACAAATCAGCTCATTTGTCAAGGAAAGAGACTCACAATTCACGTATCCTTTACATTTCTATTTAAACAAAAAAAGAAAGAGGATTATCCCCTTTCTTTATTTCGCAAACACTCCAGAAACAATGCTCATAATTTTTTGGACAACTTCTTCAATTGATAAAGAAGTCGTATCTAATTCCAATGCATCATCAGCCTTTTTTAGTGGAGAAACTTCGCGTTCTGAATCTAATTTATCACGCTGAGCAATTTCTTCTTTTAGCTGCTCTAAATTAGAATCGAAACCTTTATTTAAATTTTCTAAATGCCTTCTTTCCGCTCTTTCTTCAACAGAAGCAAGCATAAAGATTTTCACTTCAGCATCCGGTAATACATGTGTACCAATATCACGGCCGTCCATTACAACGCCGCCTTTTTTCGCTAACTCTTGCTGACGACGTACCATTTCTTCACGAACAAGGCGATGTTTCGCTACAATAGATACTCGATTCGTCACATCAGGTGTACGAATTACTTCAGAAACATCTTGTCCATTTAAAAATACAAGCTGTGTATTTTCTCCTTGCTGAAACTCAATATTTACATTCTTTACAACTTCCATTAACTGCTCTTCATTTTCAATGTCTACTTTTTGTTCAAGGGCTGCATATGTAAGCGTACGGTACATTGCGCCTGTATCAATATAAACATAAGAAAGTTCCTTCGCAACAACTTTTGCCACTGTACTTTTCCCTGCAGCTGCTGGACCATCTATAGCAATTGAAATTCGTTTATCCATTGTAACACCTCATTTTTTCACTTATAAAACAAAACGAAAAGCAGGTGTTCACCCTGCTTCTTCTCATTTGCTTCACGTCATTAAATCCTCAATTATTGTAGCATAATCCTTCATAGAAGAAAATGAAAACTACCGATTCACCTGCAAGATTTCCACTTTGTTTTTTACCATAACACCCTCATAATAAACAATTTTAGATAAATATTTCACTGATGACTTATGTATAAATAACAATTGTACAACAGAAAGACAAATGAATTGTATTATCAATATACGAATAAAAATTCTCTCCATCTTTTTCAACGTAATTTCTCCCTCCTATACTATATTTGCACATTTCGTTTCGTAATTTTATACATCGTACATATAGCAGTTAATTTTATTGTCATTTTCGAGGCATACTTTTATACATTTCCATTGTCGAATTTACTCAAAACATGTTATGTTCTAAATGTATTTTTTTACTTGAAAGGGGTATAAGCATTGAAAAGAATCCTAGTTTTACACACAGGTGGAACAATTGCAATGGAGGAAGATAAAGAAACTGGGGTCGTACAACCAGGTAAAAAAAATCCTCTTTTAAAATTCATTCCTGATTTAGAAGGCGATGTTGATTTAATCGTTGAAGATGTGTTCCATCTACCATCTCCTCATATGACACCGAGCGAAATGTTACAATTACAAGTCATCATTGATGAAAGAGTAAAACAAGACAACATTCATGGCGTAGTTATTACGCATGGTACGGATACATTAGAAGAAACAGCTTATTTCTTAGATTTAACAGTACAAGCAACTATTCCGATCGTAGTGACAGGTGCAATGCGCTCTAGCAATGAGTTAGGTGCTGATGGTCTATATAACTTCTTATCAGCTGTAAAAGTTGCTAGTTGTGATGAAGCTGCAGAAAAAGGTGTTTTAGTCGTATTAAACGACGAAATTCATTGCGCTACAAATGTAACAAAAACACATACAAGTAATGTCGCAACATTCCAAAGTCCACAATACGGACCAATTGGAATGGTAACAAAACGCGGCGTTGTCTTCCATCACGCTTTAGTACATCGCGAATCATATACGATAAACAAAGTGTCTAAAAATGTAGTTGTTCTAAAAGCATATGCTGGCATGGATGATACATTATTAGCAGCAATCGAAAATCTTCCTGTAGACGGCATTGTTATCGAAGCTCTTGGACAAGGTAACCTCCCTCCAAGAACACTACCTAGCCTAGAAAGATTATTAAATAAAGGTATTCCTGTCGTATTAGTTTCTCGCTGTTTCAACGGTATCGTTCAAGACGTATATTCGTATGAAGGTGGCGGTAAACACTTAAAAGATATGGGCATTGTATTCACATACGGCTTAAATGCACAAAAAGCACGCATTAAATTACTTGTTGCATTAGAGAATACAAATTCTCATGAATCCATTCAAAATATGTTTATGCACGAATAAAAAGGAGCTGTCGAGATTTTCCCGACAGCTCCTTTTTATTTTTCTCTTAATGCAATGGTTTGCGCAATCGCATCTCCATGAAATCTACCGTTCTCGATAAATATTTCATTTGCATTATTTCCAGCAGCAATGACACCTGCAATGAAAATATTTTCAGCATTCGTTTCCATTCTATCCTCTGTATAAATTGGACGTCCTGTTTCTTCATCAATCTGAACACCCATCTTCGTTAAGAAGCTATGATCAGGATGATAACCAGTCATCGCAAATACAAAATCGTTTTTGATTGTAAAAGCTTCACCATCAACTGTAAACGTTAATGTATGCTCAGTAATCTCTTTCACATGAGCTCCAAAATGCATTTGAATTGTACCGTTTCGTACTAACGCCTCAAATTCCGGCAAAATCCAAGGCTTTATGCTTGGTGAATACTCACTTCCACGATACAGTACCGTTACACGTGCACCAGATTTAACAAGTTCTAACGCGGCATCTACACTCGAGTTTTTCCCACCTATAACTACTACATCTCGATCAAAATAAGGATGCCCCTCTTTAAAATAGTGAGCTACTTTCTTCAATTCCTCACCTGGAACATTCATATAATTTGGATTATCATAATATCCAGTTGCTACAACAATATATTTCCCTATATACATTTCCTTACTTCCGTCACGCTTTGTCGTCTCAACCTGAAAAACTTCTCCATCTTTTTGAACTTTCTCCACTCGCTCAAAAGCATTTACACGTACAGATTTACGTTTTACTACTTCACGATAATACGCAAGCGCTTGATTTCGAAATGGCTTACGATTTTCTGTAATAAACGCTACATCACCAATTTCTAATTTTTCACTAGAAGAGAAAAATGTTTGATGAGTTGGATAATTATAAATGGCATTTACAATGTTTCCTTTTTCAATTACTAACGGATTTATCCCTACCTTTTGCAACGAAATTGCAGCCGCTAATCCGCACGGACCGCCTCCGATTATAATAACTGTTTCTTTCTGCATACTCGTCCACTCCTAGTCTTCTACCAATGCACTATTTATAAAAACAAGAAAAAACCTACTTACAGCAGTAGGCACCTATCTTTATTGTATTCATTTTTCATATATTTGTCATCTAAACGAAACGTACATCCGATAGACATCTGCTAAAAACTGCTGAAATTTAATACCTTGTTTCCCTAATACATTCTCAGGATCAATCTTTCTAGCTGGATCAAGCGTTTTATGTGACACGATATCTTTTTTCGGATTTAAGCCAAAGTTTTGGCATAAATACGCATGATACCATGTAAAACGATTATACGCTTCCCAAAAGTTAACATCACCACCATAACAAAGTTCCACTCCAATGGCCGCCTTATTCGCGTCATAGCCATATAAGTCATTATCCGTCGGCACACCATATCGAACATGATACGCAACTTCATTTATAGGAATAATCTCCAATATTGTTTTATCATCTATAAATGTATGCGCCGAAGCTTTCGGTTGTAATTCATTAAAGTAATCTCGATTGCCTATCGCATTGCTTCCAGGATTCCCCGTATCATGGCTTACGATAAATCTCACTTTAGTCAGAGGAACCCCCGGTCGTGAACTTCCATATCCAATATAATTGCGCTCTATAGGAAACATCGCCATTGCTACCAACTCCCGCTCTAGAAGATTACCTTACTTCCTTATATATGTATTCGGTAGCAATGTCCTTATCGCATATTTCTTACGCGAAGAGAAAATCGAAAATATTTGAAGTGAACACCATAAACAACAAGATACTTACAGCCACTCCATAAAAACCGTAAAACCAAACACAATCTTCTTTCGTATCTAAACCGAAAAATTTATTTACCGATTGTAATAATGTGCCACGCTTGCTTTGTTTGTTTCGTAATACTTCCACTCGCTCTACAACATCTGCTGGCATCATAAATCTTTGGTCTACTGTCATTTTCATCATTTATCTCTCCTTAAAATCATTTCCGTTTTGTTTATCTAAGGAGAGTATAGCACGTTTGTTCGTGTAGAACAAGCGTTCTTTTTTTATTTTTATTTTATTTTTCAGCAAGCCAAGTAAAAATTGAGATTACAACGGCAATAATCGGCCCTACTACAACCACACCAAATATCAGAAACAGTAGCCCTTCCCCGAACATCCGAACGGTACTTATTTTGCGAGCTTTCATCATTCTTGCGAGTTCTCCCTCTAACCTATTAACCTTTTCTTCTAATTGTTCTACTCGTTCCAACATTTCATTCTCCATATACAACACCTCATTTAATACTTCAACAAAAAAACGTGATTCCCTCGAAAGGAAATCACGTTTTCTCAAGATATAATATTTTATACCCAACCTCTGAAGCGGCTTGCTTCAGCCATTTTACGAACACCAACCATGTACGCCGCTAAGCGCATGTTCACTTTACGAACTTGTGCTGTTTCATAAATAGAATCAAATGATCTCACCATTACTTTTTCTAAACGTTGTTCTACTTCTTCTTCAGTCCAGTAGTAACCTTGGTTATTTTGTACCCACTCAAAGTAAGATACTGTTACACCACCAGCACTTGCTAACACGTCTGGAACAAGTAAAATTCCGCGATCTGTTAAAATTTTAGTCGCTTCTAATGTTGTTGGACCATTTGCAGCTTCAACAACGATTTTCGCTTTAATATCATTAGCATTTTCTTCTGTAATTTGGTTCTCAATTGCAGCTGGAACTAAAATATCGCAATCAATTTCTAACAATTCTTTGTTTGAAATTGTATTGTTAAATAGCTTTGTTACTGTACCGAAGCTATCACGACGGTCTAATAGATAATCAATATCTAATCCGTTTGGATCATGTAACGCGCCGTAAGCATCTGAGATTGCAATAACTTTCGCACCTGCATCATGCATAAATTTAGCTAAGAAGCTACCAGCATTACCGAATCCTTGAACAACAACGCGTGCACCCTTAATATCAATTCCACGTTTTTTCGCAGCTTCGCGAATACAAATTGTTACACCTTTCGCTGTTGCTGTTTCACGTCCATGTGATCCACCTAGTACAAGCGGTTTACCTGTAATAAATCCTGGTGAATTAAATTCATCAATACGGCTATACTCATCCATCATCCATGCCATAATTTGAGAGTTTGTGAATACATCTGGAGCTGGAATATCTTTCGTCGGTCCTACGATTTGGCTAATTGCTCGTACATAACCGCGGCTTAATCTTTCTAACTCACGGAATGACATTTCACGTGGATCACAAATAATTCCACCCTTACCTCCACCATATGGTAAATCAACAATACCACATTTTAAACTCATCCAGATTGAAAGTGCTTTCACTTCATTTTCTGTTACATTCGGATGGAAGCGAATTCCACCTTTCGTTGGACCAACAGCATCATTATGTTGCGCACGATATCCTGTAAATATTTTAACAGTCCCGTCATCCATACGAACTGGTATTTTCACTGTCATCATACGAATTGGTTCTTTTAATAATTCATATACTTCGTTTGGATAACCCAATTTTTCTAACGCTTCACTAATAACAATTTGTGTTGAATTCAATAGTTCAAAATGTTGTTCCCTTTGTTGTTGTGTTTTTGTTTGAGTTCCCTTTTCGGCTACCATAGTAAGTAAACCCCCTGTAATTTCACTTGTTTAGTAAACCTTCATTGCCTAGTATACACCCTTAAATTTGGAATGCAATAGAAAACGCTAACAAATATATACAAACTATTTTCTGTTGCAAGCGTTTTCACTATTATTATAGTCCTTTTATTACTTTTAGAAAAGTAAAATACTTAAATATTTA
Organism: Bacillus sp. B2-WWTP-C-10-Post-4; assembly: GCF_009183805.1. Classification (NCBI taxonomy): domain Bacteria; kingdom Bacillati; phylum Bacillota; class Bacilli; order Caryophanales; family Bacillaceae; genus Bacillus; species Bacillus sp. B2-WWTP-C-10-Post-4. Next base: position 21,144 of record NZ_WEII01000060.1, read on the forward strand.
AATGTTTTTTATTTTCATCAACCACACTCCTATAAAACTGCATATTTTATTTTCAAAAAGTATGTTCGAGTATTTACAATCATCCCTTCCCTTCTCCAAATAAAAACAAAACCTCAGCTATGTTGTATTAGCTGAGGTTTTGTTTTTTCACAAAGTAATTGTGTATTTGCTCTATCGCGTTAACATCCATTAATTCTTTACCGTACTCCATGATGCGATAAATGGTTGCTGTAGACGGATTACCGTATTCCGCTAAAATAGCTATAAAATCCGCCTTTAACAATTGAATTTGTTCCTCTTCTTCCACCCAAAGATAGAAGCGCTCATCCCACGTATATAGCTTTCCGCCAGTTACACCAAGGTTATATAAGCGATTCGACAGGTTAATTACGTCATCTAGCGTAGCAAACTCATATAATATATGCTCACTTTCATCTAGAGTCACTTGCATTTCAATAAACTCGTCACGGAACTCATCATCTGTATCCATTTCTTGATTTTCTTTCGTTACAATTACAACCATCCCTTGTGCTTGTAGAGAAAACACTTCAACTGCAATCGGACCATCTGCTTCAAACCCTAATTCCTTATTTGCTTCTTGCATCATATCACGAAATAATTGCTGTACTTTCGGTGCATTTCTCCATAAATCTTCTTTCGTTAATCCTCGTTCAGATAAATCATCAAATGTTAGAAAAATTTTTATCTTATTGTAATTTAATCGTTCCAGCCTCATCTCATACCCTCCCTACGTAACCAATGCATCTAATTTTTATTATATGAAATAGAAAATAGATGGTTCTTTTCGAACAACTATTCCGACATTTTTAACCATCCATCCCATTCTTCTTTCGTATCACCAATTAAGATTGTTTCAATGTCCAACTGGTTTAGAACGCCTAGCTTTCCGATAAATCCAACAGAAAGAGATTCCCTTTTTTCTTGTAATAAATTTATAAAGTTCATCGTCTTTTTCATTTCTTGTTCGTCAGCAAAAGATATAAATACATATTTCGGCTGTATTTCCTCTACCGCTGATAACATACCATCTTCAGCTAAGCTTGTCCTAATATATATCGCCTCATATCCTTTTAAGCGTAAATAAGTTGAAAAAATAAATCCTTTCAATGCATCCTTTTCTAACACAATAACTTTGTGTAAAGAGGAAAACATTGAGGCATTGTGATACACCATCCCTAGACGCGTTTGTAAAAATGATAGTGCATATTGAAATTGCACCATTGAAATCTCATTATTATTTTTTGACGTTAATAATTTGTCTGTCACTCGAAGAACAATACTGGCAACAACCTTCTCTGTTGAATATATACTAAAAGCTTCGTTTAATAATGCAGCAATTGTAATTTCATCAAATTTTAACAAAGCTTGTAGCAAATCGTCCACTAAAACAACTTCTTTATCGAAATGTATCTCTTTTTGAACTGTACTCTGCAAACGATTTTCTTCTAATAATTGAACTGCTTGTCCAATCATCATACCGGAAGAAACTTTTTCCATTAACCATTTTAAAATTTGAATATGCTCTTCTGTATATAAACGATGCCCAGCTTGATTCCGCTTTGGGGCAATAATTTGATATCGTCTTTCCCATGCACGAAGCGTACTCGGCTGAACTCCAATTATATTCGAAACGGCTTTTATATTGTATTTCCCATTAAGAGTTGGCATCATTTCCCTCCGCACAATGTAATGATGTGTGTTTGAGCAGGTGCTCGGAAACGAAGTGGTATCAATGTTGTTCCATACCCATTACTAACAAAGAGAATCGTATTTAAATGGTTATATACGCCACCTTTTAAATATTTTTTAGATGGGAATAATCGGATTTGCCCTCCATGCGTATGTCCACTTAAGACAAGTGAAATCTGTTCATTTCCAGACATTTTTTTTATTATATCAGGGTTGTGACTAACTAGGATACGAAAACCATCTTCTTTACAATCCGCCAATGCCAAATCTAGACGATCACGGTGCAATCCAACATCATCTATACCGAGCAAACAAATTTTCTCGCCTAATTCAGACTCAAATACCACTCTTGTATTATCTAAAACTTTTACGTTATTTTCTAATAATAACGCATCTAATTCATGATATTCTATCTCATAATCATTGTTTCCCCACACAAAATATACAGGAGCTATCTCTCTTAACTTTTGAATATTCGCAGAGATTTTTGATAAAGAGACACCTTTCTCTGCTAAATCTCCTCCGATAATTACGAGATCTACTTTTCCTTTTACTTGTTCAATTAACAAATTCGAAATGACTCTTCTATGAATATCAGAAATAAAAAACACATTTACTTTTTGAAAACTTTTCGGAAATTCTTTAAATACTAAAGTATGTTCCAACACCGTATTACGCATCGCTTCTTTATACATCACAAGAAGCAATAAAATCCCCATGCCTATGAGAGTACTGAATAATATAATCCATATCATATTTTTGACTCCCCTCCTCATAAAGATAATCCTAGGCTTTTATAACAAACTGTGATCGCTTAACTCACTAGCTTTCTTGCTTTGTGGACTTATCTTTTATCGGAATTTTTAATTCTTCACCTGCACTCACTTCATCGTCTTGCAAGTTATTATACTTTTTAATTACTTCAATTCCATTTCCATCTGAAAAATATTGCTTCGCTATACTTTCTAAAGTTTCTCCCTCTTTCACAGTATGCGTTATTACTTTTTCAGAATGTTTCTGCGACTCAGATTTAGCTGAATCAAAGAAGATTACTTCAAACGCACTTTTTCCGGCATTATTACTATCACCCTTCACCTGAATATATTTATCTGTGTACCACAAAATACTAATCGGCAGCAGAATGAATAGAAATGTTAAAACCCGGACGAAAATGTGATTTATTTTAAACTTTTGTTTTTTTTCTTTATTTCTATGAATTTCACTACGCGGCGGTAAACTTTCTTTTTCTTCCACTCGCTCAACTTCTAATTCCTCTTCAAAATCAGGAATTCGTTTCCTCATGTTGTTCACCACCACCTTCCATTTATTTTCTTAATTGGAGTCCCATTATAAAATCAACAAGAAAGTGTGCAAAGATTGTTATAAACAAATTTCCTGTCCATTCAAATACATAACCAAAGACAAAACTAATGAAACAGACGAAACAAAACAAAAATGGCTTTGTTATATAACGAATATGTAACACTGCAAATACGAAGCTCGCAATTACAATTCCAAAATGAGTCTGTACTACACCTCTAAATAAAAATTCTTCTGCAAAACCAATTAAGAACGTAATAACGAGTAAGTGTAGAACGGACATTCCTCGAAACATCTTATCGTTAATACCACCATCATCAAACCAAGACTCCGGAAACACTCGCATTGCAACATAATCTAATAACACAATACCAATCGCTAACAAACCACCTATAATAAGTATAGATACTGGTTCCCATTTCCATAAATTAAAGACTTCTTTTACATCTTGAAATAATATATATGCCAGTAAACAGCCAATACCGATAATAATTAACTGTGTTATATATAGATTCAGCCTTATTTCCTGCGGACTCATATCTTCAACATTATGCCTTTGAATGTTCATCATTCCTCCACCTTTTCTAGGCCGAAAAGCTTTTGTAACTCTGTTTCCCAATTATAGTCGAAATCCGATTGTTGCGCTCGTCTTTTTTTATAATCTTCTTTTATAATACCGCAATAATCGCAGCAATTAATTAACTCTTGCTCTTTCCTATAACCGAACTGTTGCAGCACATATTCACGTCTACATCCTTTAACTTGTATCCATGACTTCATATTTTCTAGCTCACTATATTTATTACGCAACCTTATTTCTACTTCAGCTATTAATCGGTTCATAATTTCATCTGACAAACCTTCTAATAATAATCTTCGTTGTTGTATAATTCCAACCTGTTCGAGATGATAACGAACGAAACGCCAATATTGCTCATTAAATCTTGCTGCATTATAACAAATTTCTTCTACATCTTCTATTGGTAATTCTTTCGTTTGAAACATTCTTTCTTGTAGTAAAGAAAATAAAAATTGTATTTGTGACTTACTTGGCAATTCATCCTCAATGATTGAAATTGGTAAATCATGATCCAACGGACTACATAATAAAATAGCTATACTCGGTTCGCCATCTCTTCCAGCTCTTCCGATTTCTTGTAAGTAAGAAGCTATATTAGTTGGATAATGAAAATGAATAATATATCGCGTATTCGCCTTATTTACCCCCATACCAAATGCACTTGTGCATATTACAAGTTGCAGTTGATCGTTCATAAACTGCTGTTGAATTAACATACGCTCTTCATGTTCCATACCACCATGATAAAAAGCTACACCAGTAACACCTTTTCCTCTCAAGTATTCCGTTAACCTTTCTGTCCACGCTCTACTTGAGCAATATACAATCCCCGGCCCTTGTAAATACATCACCTGCTCTAAAAGCGCCTCTTTCTTTTCTTCTATCGTCTCTACAAATTGCACATCCATTGCAATATTAGGACGGTCAATAGAGTATACATGTTCCGCGGCACCCTTTAAATTTAAACTATTTGCGATATCCTGCAGTACCTCTTTTGTCGCTGTGGCTGTCAATGCTAATACTGTAGGAGAACCAATATTTTCAATAACTATATTTAGTTTTTTATAGTCCGGTCTAAAATCATAACCCCATTGAGAAATACAATGAGCCTCATCAACAACAAATAATGAAATATGAATTTTCTTCAATTCCCTAATTAATAACTCCGACTGTAACATCTCTGGTGAAACAAAAATAAATTTATATGAAGATAATTTTTTCATCGCTTCTCTTTTTTCATTTAATGTCCGAAAACTATTAAATGCTATTACTCGGTTTTTCACAACATACTTTAATTGTGTTACTTGATCTTCCATTAAAGATAATAACGGTGATACAACAAGCACTGTTCCTTCTCGCATAAGCCCCGGAAACTGATAGCACATAGATTTCCCTCTTCCAGTCGGAAGCATTGCTATCACATCTTTTCCTTCTAATAAATCTGTAATAACTCCTTTTTGACCTGGACGAAATTCAGAATATCCAAACCACTTATATAAATATTCTTCAAGTTTCATTTACACCCTCCATCCGCGCTAATACAAGACGAACTTCAAAATAAGAGATCTCTTCTCCAACCGCTTGTTTCAAAACACGTAACTTCCGCGTTTGCAATGCTTCAATTACTTTTATTACTTTGTCTATCTTTTCTTTTTCCATAAACATTTCAATAGAAAAATCTTTTTCTCGCAAAGCAATTTCAACAAAATGATCTTCTATCGTTGCAACCTTTAAATTCCGAATCGTCGCTATTTCTTCTAAAGAACGTCCTTGTCTCCAAAAATTATATGTTTTTTTCGTCGATAAACTAAATAATTCAGCTCTCTCATTTGGATAAGATATAATTTCAGCTAATAGTGGAAATTCATTTTCTTTATCACGAACTTCTTGTATAAAGAAATGCATTGTACCCCAAAATAAAAAATACACTCTGAATATATCTTGTTTCGTAATTTCTGCTAATTGTTGCAATGTACAACCAATACGTTCATAACCCGTTAGTCGATATGTTACAATCGTCGCTTCTATCGTATTGCTCTTTTCTAAAAGATTATGTACTTCCGTCCATAGTTTTCTCGCCAACTCACTTCTCTTATATGGTATTCCTGTTAGAAAACGTTTCACCCACATCATTATTTCTGTATCTTGCTGAATTGGGATAAACTTCGTATTATTCTGTTGTAAATTTGATATAGTTTGAATAATTAATGATAATCTTTTCCAAAATGTTTCACCTAATTCACCATAATGTAAACCATGCAAATGCGCCGGAAAAGCATAAACTTCCTCCCATTTATGTAACTGCATTTTACCCGTAGGTGTTAACATATATGTATTTTCATGTATTTCTTGAATAAAATTCGCTTGCAACAACTTTGCAACTTCACCATCATAGTCATTTCTATTCAATGATTTGTATATTCCGAACAAAAAAGAAATTCGGAACATATTTCCATCTTGTAAAGTTTGCGAAGAACGTTTGCCCTTTAGTAAATAATAAATAGAAGAAACGGTTCTTTCACCATTCAATTGTTTTAAACAATGCAACAAAGTATATTGTATTTGCATGACCGCTTCCACCTTCCAATCTTAACTTCATTCTTTTCAGTACAATTACACTATCTACTTTCGCTCATTAAACTTATCATATGAGAACTATATACTTGTATATATTCTATTGTATCAAACGAAATCATATTTACGTATTTTGAAAATCTTATGACATAATTCAAAAATAAGTTGACACTCTAATTGATAAGCATTATCATTATAATTTTATGTTGAAAAGTTTTACAAACCGTTTTACAATAAGGTTATAATTTTTATGGCGAGCTTTTCACATACATATTATCAGGAGGGAAAAAAGATGGCAAAATATACAATCGTTGATAAAGATACTTGTATTGCATGTGGTGCTTGTGGCGCTGCTGCACCAGACATTTATGACTATGATGATGAAGGTATTGCATTTGTAACATTAGATGATAACCAAGGTATCGTTGAAATTCCAGATGTATTAATTGAAGATATGATGGATGCATTCGAAGGCTGTCCAACTGACTCAATTAAAGTTGCTGACGAATCATTCGACGGAGACGCTTTAAAATTCGAATAGTCTTTTATTAACTTCAAAAAATGCCCCTCATATTGATGAGGGGCATTTTTTGTATCTAAATTTTATTTTCCTTAATAAAAAACCATTAGTAGTTTCACACTACTAATGATTTTAATATATATTATGCATTTTTCATTTTTGCAAACACCCATACTTTCAGGCGTGAGAATAATGCTACAAATACAATTGTTACAACAATCCCTTTAATTAAATTAAATGGTAAGATTGCCGTTACAACCGTTGTTCTTATAGCTTCGCTAGACATAGCCGGTGAATTTAAAAACCAAGTGTAAGCCGGGAATATGATGATGTAGTTTAATACACTCATAATAAGTGCCATTGTAATTGTCCCTAGCATTAATCCTGTAGTTAAACTCTTCACAGTACGATACTTTCTAAATAAGAAAGCTGCTGGTCCAATAAATAAGCATCCTGCAATAAAGTTTGCAATCTCTCCAACTGGTACTCCCGTTAAACTTCCTTGAATCCCGTAATGTAAAATGTTCTTTATCGCCTCTACAATAACTCCTGCTACTGGTCCAAAGATAATTGCTGCAATTAGAGCTGGTACATCACTAAAATCAATTTTCAAAAATGGCGGAAGCCCTGGGAACGGAAAATCTAACATCATTAGTAAATATGCAATACTACTTAGCATCGCTACACTCACCATCTGCACTACACTGTTTTTTTGTTTCATCTTTCTCTCTCCTTTTCCATCGATCATCTCATGGAAAGTGGAAAGGTTCTGCTATGCCTATTTTTTCATAGAACGAAAAAACCCTTTGTGTTTTACACAAAGGGAGAATTTAAGGCACATCAAACAGACGTTCAAATCCATATCTTTTTTGAACGCTTGAACCTCCATCTTCTCCCATCCAGACTATACTGTCGGCTTTGGAATCACACCAAATCCTGCCTTAACGGCTCGCGGGCTTAGAACAAAATCATAAATAGTTCATCACCGCCGGTCGGGATTTTCACCCTGCCCCGAAGATAGACCGATATTCTATTTTCCCCTTCATTATACAACAACCTCATAACATTGTGAACTAAAAAATTGTAACTTATTTAAAATTAGTTATTTATTTTTCGTAACAAAAAAATAAATTGCGAGATATTTTACAATAC
>NZ_WEII01000061.1:0-28733 GCF_009183805.1 Bacillus sp. B2-WWTP-C-10-Post-4
TAATCGATTGAAGTAAGTTGAAAACAAGTACTGGTTCCATAACGTTTAATTCTAATTGTCCTGCTTCTGAAGCAAGGCAAATTGTATGGTCATTACCAATTACTTGGAACGCAATTTGATTAATTACCTCTGGCATAACAGGGTTTACTTTCCCTGGCATAATAGATGAACCTGGTTGACGAGCTGGTAACATAATTTCCGCTAAACCAACACGCGGACCTGATGCCATTAAGCGAAGGTCATTCGCAATTTTAGACATATTCATCATACATACTTTAAGCGCTGCAGATACTTCAGTATAAGCATCCGTATTTTGCGTCGCATCTACTAAATCTTCTGCACCAACAAGCGGTAATTCACTAATTGCAGCTAAATGTTTTACAACTGCTTCAATATATTCTGGATCTGCATTTAAGCCTGTACCAACTGCAGTTGCCCCCATATTTACTTCATATAAATGTTGACGCGATTGTTGAATTCGTTTCATATCACGTTCAAGTACACGAGAGTATGCTTTAAACTCTTGTCCAAGACGAATTGGCACCGCATCTTGTAAATGTGTACGACCCATTTTAATAACATGGTCAAACTGTTCTGCTTTTAATTCAAATACATCATGCATATAACCCATCGTTTGTAATAAGCCTTCTAATGCATTTAACGTTGCGATATGAATCGCCGTTGGGAATGCATCATTTGTTGATTGCGCCATGTTCACATGACTATTTGGACTAATATAATGATAGTCTCCCTTTTCCATTCCTAATAATTCAAGAGCACGATTGGCAATGACTTCATTTGCATTCATGTTCATTGAAGTACCTGCTCCGCCTTGGATTGGATCTACAATGAAATGATCATGCCATTTTCCATCAAGAATTTCTTGAGCAGCTTCTGCGATCGCACCGCCCTTGTTTAATTCCAATCTTCCTACATCTGTATTCGCAAGCGCTGCAGCTTTTTTTACAACTGCGAACGCTTTAATTAAACCTTCATGGATTTTGTATCCTGTAATTGGGAAGTTTTCAACTGCACGCATTGTTTGTACGCCGTAGTATGCATAGTTTGGTACTTCTTTTTCACCTAAAAAATCTTTTTCAATTCGAACACCATTTTTAACTTCAGTTAATGTTGCCATGATTATTCACTCCTTAACGATTTCTTATGCTGCTTTTGTTTCTTTGACTGTTTCTACATATTGTTTTGCTTTCTCATTATCGAATTCGCCTTCCCACTTCGACATAACAATGGCCGCTAATGCATTTCCTAATACATTGACAGATGAGCGAATCATATCTAAAATGCGGTCAATTCCCGCAATTAATGCGATACCTTCTAGTGGTAACCCCATTGAACCTAACGTTGCTAATACAACAACGAACGATGCACCTGGAACTCCCGCCATACCTTTGGATGTTAACATGAGAACGAATAATAACGTTATTTGCTCCGTTAGTGACATGTGCACACCGTACATTTGTGCAACAAACAATGCCGCTAACGCTTGATAAATAGCTGATCCAGTCAAGTTAAATGTATAACCTGTCGGAATTACGAAAGAGGCAACTGCCTTTGGACAACCGAACTCTTCCATTTTTCTCATTATATTAGGTAAAACAGCTTCTGAACTTGCTGTCGTAAATGAAAGAATCAATTCTTCTTTTAAAATTTTTATTAATGTAAAAATGTTTACTCCAACCATTCGTGCATTAATACCTAATACAATCACAACGAATAGTATAACAGTTACGTATACAGCTAGCACTAGTTTTCCTAGCGGAAGTAGTGTTGCTACACCAAATTTTGCAACCGTAACGGCAATTAATGCGAATACACCAAATGGTGCAAATTTCATAACTTGATTTGTAACCCAAAACATGGCTTCGAGTACGCCTTCAAAAAAGTTAAAGACAGGCTTTCCTTTTTCCCCAATTGCCGCAACTCCTAAGCCGAATAATACTGAGAAGAATATAATCGGTAATAGGTCACCTTGTGCAATCGATTCAAATACGTTTTTCGGTACAATGTGAACAATTGTCTCAGCAAAACCTTTCTTCTCTGTTGCATCTGCAGTTTGTTTATAAGAAGAAATATCACTTTGCTGTAAATTACTCATATCAACACCAGTACCTGGTTGGAATATATTCGCTGCAAGTAATCCCATTAAAATAGCAATCGTCGTAATAATTTCGAAATAAAGAATTGTCTTACCACCCAGTTTCCCAAGCTTCTTCATATCTCCTACACCAGCTACTGCAACAATTAATGCTGAAATAACAATTGGTACTACAATCATCTTAATTAAGTGAATAAATATATCCCCAATTGGTGTGATATAAGAAATCGCCGTTTTATTGCCATAAAAGACTGCCCCTACTACAATCCCTAAAACAAGCGCGACAAAAATTTGTGTTGCCAATCCGAATTTTTTCATTTATGTTCATCCCCTTCATGCGAACGCTTTCAATTTGAATTTATAAAAGCTACTCACACATCTTATAAGCGAACCTACAAAATCATACAAAAACCTACAAGTTCGTCACAAAAAATTCAAATATTTTTCTTCTTTTTTTCATTGACACCATTTTGTTAAAAAACGATAAAATAAACTTGATAAGTAATCAGATTGTTTCGTATAATCAAAAAGATATATACTTAAAACAAATCAAAATGAAAAGGAGTGGATGTTATGAAAAACTATACAAAGCAATTCGTCCTATCTTCTTCTTTTCTTTTTCATTTTCTTAAAAAGGAACAAAGGCATTCGCCTTTGTTCCTTTTTTATTGCGATCTATATAGGGGGAATTGTTATGAGGCCATATAAACGTGTCTTAATTAAATTAAGCGGCGGTGCACTTGCCGATCAAACTGGAAATAGCTTTAACTCCAAACGATTAGAACATATCGCAAACGAAATTTTATCCATTGTTGATTTAGGTATCGAAGTATCCATCGTCATCGGTGGCGGTAACATTTTTAGGGGGCATCTAGCTGAAGAGTGGGGAATTGATCGCGTAGAAGCTGATAATATCGGTACACTAGGTACAATCATTAACAGCTTAATGCTTCGCGGTGTTTTAACAAGTAAAACAAATAGAGAAGTACGCGTTATGACGTCCATTCCATTTAATGCAGTAGCTGAACCATACATTCGCTTACGTGCAGCCCACCATTTAGATAACGGCTATATCGTTATCTTTGGAGGCGGAAACGGGCAACCGTTCGTGACAACAGATTATCCAAGTGTACAAAGAGCCATCGAAATGAATAGTGATGCCATATTAGTCGCAAAACAAGGTGTCGACGGTGTTTTTACAAGTGATCCAAAGCATAACAAATCAGCAAAAATGTACAGCAAACTAAACTATAATGATGTCGTTAGACAAAATATACAAGTCATGGATCAAGCGGCATTACTGCTTGCCCGGGACTACAATTTACCAGCACATGTCTTTAACTTTGATGAGCCTGGAGTGATGAAAAAAATATGTTTAGGTGAACATGTGGGGACGTTGATTAATGATGATGTTACGATGCTGGTGCATGAAAAATAATGATTTCCCACCAAAAAGGGTGCCTTTTGTAGGCACCCTTTCCTAATCCATCATCACAAATAGAACTCAACCAATCCCGCCACTTTCTCCTTACAACGCTCCCAAAAAGATAACTTTTCAAAAAACTCTTTCGTCATTTCTTTCGAATCATGAAAATCCTCTGTTAACGCCTTATTAACTTGTCCTACAATAGGACCACCATAAATATAAAAATTCATTTCATCATTTATATTGAAGCTACGCGAAGTAAAGTTTGTTGTACCAATAACGGTTAATTCATTATCAATAAGCATTAATTTGCCATGGAACATTCCTTTTTTATACCCATATACAGTAATCCCATTATTAACAGCTTGACGTATGTATGGATACGCCGCTTCTTTTATAAGAGGTAGATCTGGTTTATATGACCAAAGTATTTTTACTGTAACACCACGCTTTTGTGCTGCGATTAAAGCATTCATGGACTCTTTATTTTTTGCTATAAAATACGGCGTTGCAATTACAATGGAGTGCTGAGCTTGTTTTATGAGCTCTATATATTTTTCAGCAACGTAATGCCCATTGTAACTAGTCATAGTATGTAATGTATTCCCTTTACTAGCTTTATTCGTACTCCTCTTTATCTCTTCTTTCGTATCTCGTTTCCAATCTAAAGCGAATTGCTGTTCTAAATCTTTTGCTCCTTCTCCTTTAAGCCGTACATGATAATCACGCCAATATCCAAATCGCTTATCTTTCCCTAAGTACTCATCTCCTATATTAAATCCGCCTGTATAGCCAATCTCCCCATCAATCGTCGTAATACGGCGATGATTACGATGGTGAAATGAATAAAATCCGAATGGCAATGCAGGTTTTCTACTATATGTAAAATGCACACCACTTTCCCGTAATTCATTTATCATCTTTCTTTCAAAAGATAAATCATTAATGCGATCAACTGATAAATAGACGTTTACTCCTTCTTTTGCCTTCTCTTTTAATAAGTTTAAAAAAGTATGACTACTTTTATCATCCGACAAAATGAAGAAATAAGTGTAGATGGAGCTTTTCGCTTTTTTAATATCTTCAAATAGCTGCTCATATAATGATTTCCCTTCTACATATAATTGAAAATCACTATAATGAGGCGCATACTCTGTCGGCATGTTTTTTCCAGCTTCCATTTTCCTACCTAAGGTAACATCGATATGCATACAAATTAAAATAAAAACGAAAATAGCAATAATAATAGAAGTAACTCTTAATATTTTTTTTATCATTTTGGTTTCCTTCCAATCATATTCCTTACTATTTCGTAGTGTTTCATTTAAATATGTTTTCATACGAAATGTATTTCTTATTTTTATTGATACTGAACAGTTAAAGGAGATACGAATATGAGAAAAGGAAAAACTCCTATTGTTTTTATCCCAGGTCTTTTCGGTTCAATGAGCAATATTATTATTCCCGGCACTGGTAATTGGAGTTTTGGACTTTCTGCATTTGTTTACGAACCATTCATCATGATGCTAGAAAGTATGGGGTACGAACGAAATAAAGACTTGTTCATCTGTTTTTATGACTGGCGGCAGCGTATTGTTCTTTCTACACAAAAATATTTATTACAAACGATTGCTTATGCTAAAAAGATTACAGGTTGCGATAAACTAAATTTAATTTGTCATAGTATGGGCGGCCTTCTTGGACGTTCTTACGTTCAAAGTGACGAATATAAAAATGATGTGAATCAACTTATAATACTCTGCACACCAAACGCTGGATCTCCACCAAATTATAGTTATTGGACTGGAGGCAGTCTCCCTATCCATGCCTCTTCTAAAATAAATATCGTTCATTTTTATATGGAACAATATATTTGTTACTTAAGCATCTTACATAAAATCAATAAAGTTGAGGCGATACACATTTACTTTCCAGGATTACAAGATGTTATTCCTTGTAAAGATTACGGAAATTATTTATTTATAAAATCCGACTCTTCTATTACATTTCTTCCTTATAGTAAGATGAAAATGAAAAACCCTTTCCTCGATATATTAAATACAAATAGATTTATTATACAAAAAAGAAATATTGAAACGACACTCATTGCCGGAGATGGAGAGGAAACAACTCAATATTTACAAGTCGTCCCTTCACATTCCAAACTGAAATGGACAGACGGCAAAGTCGTCGGTGATTTACTTACAAAACATGGTGACGGTAACGCTGTTCTACATAGCGTTTTTCTTCTAGAGGGAAATAAATATGTTTTGCATGCTTCACATAACGAAGTGCTCTACAAAAGCATTCCTATACTACAAAAGATACTCTAAGTTTCAAACAAAAAAGGTATGGCATTAAGCCACACCTTTTCACATTAAACAAAATTTCTCGCGTCATTATTTCTTCCAAACTTATAAATAGCAATTAAGAAGAATGCAATTGCGAAAGCGAATAAAATTAAAATGTTTAAATACAACTCCGAGAATGGTATTCCCTGCTGTAGTTTTGATATCGTATCTAACAACCAGCGCTGTGGAAGAAAATTAGCTACTTTTTGTACTGCACTTGGCATAATGTCATATGGGAAATAACATCCAGCAAGTAAGCATGTTGGTACAATGATCATATTTTGCATCGCATTTGCCGATGCTGAGTTTTTCGAAAAAGCTACAAGGACTAATGATATTCCAATTGCGATTAATGCAAATAGCATTAGTACGCCCATCATCACTATGAAAGGCATATTGATATTCGTATGAAAAACATTCGTTAGGAATAGGATTGTAATCAAAATTTGTACTGTTAGTATTATCATATTTACTCCGACATTAGATAATATAAACTTCTTCCCATCTATCGGCGTTGATAATAGTCTAAAGTACGTTCTATTCTCTTTTTCTTTTAAAATATGACCTGATAAGTTCGCTGCTGAAAACAGCATAAACATAATAAGGTAACCCATCGTTTGATTTGTCATATCTTTATTTTTCGAAGTATCTTCTAGCGTCTCAGTTTTCATTTTAAATGAACTTTTTTGATACCCTGCGTACATATTGTCGAATGTGCTTTGATCTGTTCCGGCTACTTTACTAATAGCTGCTATATTATCAATATAATTATATAAATATGATTTTATAAATCCTGTTACTTGATCACCTTTAATCGATGAAATTTCAATATGCTCTGGTTTCCCTTCTCGAACACTTTTTGAAAAACCAGAATCTAATGTAATAACTCCATCAAGTTTTTTGGAAGTGAGTTTATCTTCTATTTGAGACTCCTTAACCTTACTCACATTCACATGATTTAATCCTTCTAAAAACTTTATCGTATCATTTGCTATCGGCTCATTTTCTTTATTTACAATCCCGATATTTAACGTTCCTTGCCCTGCATTTCCGTATATCGAGAAGGAAATGAGCGTCCCTATTATCGGCAAGCTAATTATAATGAGTAAACTTTTTTTATTTTTCAAAAGCACAGATAACGTTTTTTGTATGAGCCATAAAATATCCTTCATACTATAGCCCCTCCCGTCTACGTAATGCAATAATTGCAATTAATAAAAAGAGTGCTGAAATTCCAAGGTTTAAAGAAATGACTGGTAGTGCTGCCCCTACATCATTTGCATAAATAATTTTCATAACAGCTGTATTTGCCCAAGTTAATGGCGATAAATTCGTAACGAAATTTTCTTCTATTACGAAATATGCACCTCCAAAAATAGAAGCTAATTGCACACCAACCATAATAATTGCCCTGGACGCTTCAGCTGTTTTCGTAATATATCCGATTCCTAAACCGAAACTAATTGCTAGAAAGACTTGTGTTAATAAAATAAGAAATATGATTCCAAGATGGTCGCCCCAATTCGCTTGAAAAACAAATTTACTAAATAACATGACGAGTAATATGCACAGGGCATTTGCTACTAGGCTACCAAGTACTTTTCCAATGAATATTTCAGCTTTACTTATAGGTGCAGCAATGAGACGATCTCCTGTTTTACGTATTCGTTCTCCTCGAATTAAAGAACTCGCTCCCATCGCAGCATACAGTGCAATCATCGTTGTCATTACAACCGCATAGTAATCCATAGAACCTGGTTTTTTCGCAGCTTGTAAGGATGTTTCTTTTATATAATCATTATGATTTCCGTTTGAAATAACTGTGCTCACCTTAGTAGGATCTACTTTTGCAACTTCGACCGCTACATTGTACTTATCAACAAATGTTGTAAGCATTCCTTCCACAATACTCCCCTCAATACTACTTTTATCACTTCCGTAAAATTTTGCACCATCTTTATTTAACTCTACATAAGCAGCATATTTATTTTTCTTCACTTCTTCTTTCCCATCTATACTGCCGGAAGCTTTTTTAAAATGAATACCTGATTTATCCACTTCTTTCGTAAATGCTGCAAATGATTGAGAAAACGTGCTACTCGCTTCATCTTTATATAGCACTTGTATATCTTTAATCGAATGACTATCACTATTAAATGCGTTGGTTAACGCTGTTCCTAACACAAGCATAAGTACAATCGGAAATGCTAACATAAAAACTAAAGTTCTTACGTCTCTGAAATCTCTTTTAATATGCATAATTGCAATATTGAAGATGTTCAATTGATGAACCTCCCTTTACCTTTTCTTCATTTACCTTTTATTTATCTCGTAAGTTTCTTCCGGTTAACGTAAGAAATACTGTTTCTAAGTTTGGAGCCTGCTCCTCTAACGAACGAATTTCAATGTCATGATTAATGAAATGCTGAATAATTTGATTTAAATTATTTAATCCTGCATCCGAGTTTACCTTGATTACGTTCTCTTCAATTTGAACAGCTTTCACACCGTTTATCTCTTTTAACTTTTCTACATCTAAATTTTCTACTGACTTCACTTCAATCCAAATATCTTTCGTATCTGTAATAATCGCTTTTAACTGTTCTTTCGTACCTTCTGCAATCACTTTACCGTGGTCGACAATTGCGATTTTCGTACAAATCTCTTCTACTTCTTCCATGTAGTGGCTCGTGTAAATAATCGTACTTCCCATTTCATTTAATTTACGTACTGACTGCAAAATGTAGTTTCTTGACTGTGGATCAATTCCAACTGTCGGCTCATCCATAATAATTAACTTCGGTCTATGAGCAATCGCACAAGCGATATTCAGTCTTCGTTTCATCCCGCCAGAAAAGTTCTTCGGATAGCTTTTCTGTTTATCACTAAGTCCTACAAATTGAAGAGCTTCCTCTACCCTAGCTTTTAATTCGGCTCCTCGTAATCCGTACAACCCAGCAAAGAATTTCACATTTTCATAGGCAGTTAACTCTTCATAAATCGCAATATCTTGCGGAACGATACCGATATTCATCTTCGCAAATCGGTTATGTTTCTTTATATTTTTTCCTAGTATGCTAATTTCGCCTTCATTACTTCTTAACAAACCAGCAATCATATTTATCGTTGTACTCTTACCAGCACCATTCGATCCTAAAAAGCCAAATATTTCTCCTTCTTTAATAGATAAAGACATATTATCAACTGCGATGAAATCACCAAATTTTTTCGTTAAATTTTTAATTTCTAATGTATTCATCATTTCACCCCTATTTCGGTTTCTCTGCTTTTAGTATAAACAAAAAGAATGAACCTGCTCAGTGCAGAAGTTCATTCTTTTCACATGAGAATATTCACTTTTTTCATATGAGATGGTTCATCTTCGTCCCATTCTCTTATATCGGCAACAACATCGTCACTGAAAAGCCACTTGTTCCATCTACAATAATTTTTCCGTTTACTGAAGCTGTTCGCTCCTCCATCCCCATAACACCGAGACCTTTTTTAACAAGAGCTGCCCCTTTTCCGTTATCCTTCACTTGCACCTTAACCATCTTGTTAAGCACATGAATATCTATAGAAATAACTGTAGCATCAGCATATTTCATTGCATTTGTTAGTGCTTCTGTAACATTCTCACCGATAATTTTCCACTGTATCGGAGAAATCATATCTAAGTTCCCTTTATAAACGAAAGGAATATTCACATCATTCTTACCGGCAAATTCCTCTATGAATAATTTCATACGATGAATACCAATTTGCTCAGTTGGTGGCTTCATATTTTTCAATGTAATGCGAATACTTTCAATTCCATCTTTTGAAATGTGAATTGCATTTTGTAATAACTCCGCAGATTTTTCTTTATCTATTTCCATTAACCTCTTTGCTGCCTCCATTTGAATAAGTGCACCCGTCATCGAGTGACCAATTTTATCATGAATTTCTTGCGATAACCGATTTCTCTCTTCTAGCTTAAATGTGTATTCAGATTGTCTTATGTACTCTTTATTTTCATGTAAGCTTTTCGTAAGTCGTTGCATATCTTTTCGCATCTTATCATTTTGCGATTCAAGCTTTACTACACGCGATATATATCGATCTGCAATTGTTAAAACGAGAAAAGAAAATGCAACAATCAATCCATAAGTCATTCGAATACTTTCATCTGCAATCGTAATTGGGAGCATCATAACGACAAAGCGTGGCCAATTCTTTTCTATGTAATAGAATGTAATTTCGTATAAGTTCAAAGATAAAAACAAAATAAAAAATGGATGAACCCTCCATGTAAATAACATAACTACGCCAATGGATATACAGATTAATATTTTTTTATACGTATCTTTTTTAAATATAGAAATCATTACGTTTACAGAAAGGTAAATAAGTAAAGTAAATATAACCCACGGTAAATTTGCTACATTTGCGTAAATATAACTGAACACAATATATAAAAAGACAATTAATTTACTTACAGTTAACCAAAATTCCATATCATTAATCTACTTTCCCTGTTAAGTAATAAATCGCAATTTGTGTGCGATGTTCAAGTCCAGTTTTCCCTAAAACTGACGTAATATAATTTGCAATTGTTCCCTCAGATATAAAAAGCTGTTTCGAAATTTCTTTATTTGAGAAACCTTTTGCAATTAATGCGATAATACTAAGCTCCCTTTCTGTGAAAAGGCTCTTATCAATTTTACATTCTTCCTCTTTACTTTCCATTAAATTAGACTTAATTTTATCGAGGACAACATCTTGCATAACAGTTTGACCGTTATATACTCCTTTTATCGCATCACGAATACGCTCCGGATCGTTATTTTTTAATAAATAACCTTTCGCTCCGTTTTTTACTGCATCCAAAATATATTCATCATCATCAAACGTCGTTAAAATAAGCGGTTTTGTTTTCGTCTCTTCACAAATGAACTTCGTCGCCTCTACACCGTTCATATTTGGCATACGAACATCTAAAAGAGCAATATCAACTTCATGCTTTTTACAATACGCTACAGCTTCTTCCCCATCATTTACAGTATCTACTACTTCAAACTCTTCGTATGTATTTAAAATAATTTTCATGCCTTCTCTAATAAAAGAGTTATCATCTGCTATTAATATTTTAATTTTCATGTTTGTTAGTATGGACCTTTCCCTACTAACATTCACATCCTTTCTCCGTGTAACATTTCCTACTTGCTCATTATATACTTCTCTTTACCATTTTTTCACACCTTTTTTCATCTAGCTCTCCCGCAAAAAATATATTATTCTTTTTTTACAAAATGTGTAGGGTGACTTATCATTCTTTACGTCTATATAATAGAATGCGTCAAAAAGGAGGGAGAGACCGATTGAGGAAAAACAATTAATTGAAAAAGCACAGCAAGGAAGTGAGCATGCTTTTCGTATCCTTGTACAAACATATCGTCATTATATTTTTCAAGTTATCTTTTCTATTTTAAGACATGAAGAAGATTCGAAAGATGTTACACAAGAAGTATTCGTAAAAATTCACACCTCTCTCCCAAATTATCAATTTCGCGGATTAAAAACGTGGATGGCACGTATTGCCACCAATCACGCTATTGATTATAAGAGAAAGAAAGCTAGAGAAAGTGAAGAACTCTCCTTATGTAAAGAAGCTGAGGAAAATATACAGTCCTCTCATAATATTGAGGCTTTATTATTGACGAAAGAGCAAAAATTACTCATTGCTCAAAAACTGAGAGAACTTCCAGAAAATTACCGTGACGTCGTTCTCGCACATTACTTAGAAGAAAAGAGCTATCAAGAAATTGCTTTACAGGAAAACATCGAAGTAAAAACAGTCGAAATGAAACTGTATCGAGCACGAAAATGGATTAAAAAACATTGGAAGGAGGAAGAGTTTCTATGATGCATTATTCAAAAGAAGATTGGCGCAATTATACATTAGATTTTATAGAAAGCAATGAACGTGAATCTATGGAAGAACATCTTTATGAATGTGATTATTGTTTAGCACTTTATATGGAAAGTATTGATGAACAACATGAAAACCTTCCAATGATAAATGATGATTCATTTACGAACGAAGTTATGACGCAAATTAATTTTGAAACACTACAGTCTAATGAAAATATAAAAACAACCTCACTAAAGCGCACGATCATTCATTACATAATTGCGACTGCGGCTACAATTATTTTTATGGTAAGTGGTTTATTTCAGTATATTTTTACAGCGACATCAAATTTAGAGAAATCTTCAAAACATAACGAGTCTTCTATTTCACAACAAATTGTAAACAAATCGGTAGACACATCGAAAAAGGACGGAGGTTCAAAGCATGAATAAAAATCCCTTTTTAGCACTTGTATTAGGGCTAATTCCTGGGCTTGGACATTTATACTTAAAAAAACTAGGACGGTTTATTTTATATAGCGGAGGATCACTATTTCTATTCTCCTTTGCAGTATTTTGTACCATAGTAGTAAGAGAACGTGATATTGCTTTTCTTTCTCTATTTTTACTAGCTGTTCTATGGGTAATTAACTTACTAGATTTAGTTATCACCATTATAAACCAAACGAAAAAGCAAGAAGCTGGAGAAGTGATAAATTCCTCTAAAGAGAGCGAACGATTTTATATCATTCTCTTATCCATCATCCCTGGGCTTGGCCATTTCCAATTAGGACTTATGCAACGCGGACTTACATTTTTAGTAGCTTGCACAGGAATCGGGAGTATGATCATTTTCGTTGCACTTTTAACATCGCAAGAAAGTTTTCTTATCTTCCTTATTACGTTACCTGTTTTATGGATTTATAATTTCTTTGACGTTGTTCAGCAACTACAGAAAAAAGAACGTGGCGAGCAACTAGATGATCGTACTATTTTCGAAGAGTTCGAAGAACATCGTGAACAAGGAAAGAAGAATAAAACATTCGCTTCTATTTTAGCGATGTTCCCCGGAGCAGGACATATGTATTTAGGTTTACAACGCCGCGGCCTTCAGCTTATGGCAGCCTTTTTACTTTCAATATATTTACTCGATTTATTAAGACTTTCTGCGTTTTTATTTTTAGTTCCAATCAT
This sequence comes from Bacillus sp. B2-WWTP-C-10-Post-4, assembly GCF_009183805.1. Classification (NCBI taxonomy): domain Bacteria; kingdom Bacillati; phylum Bacillota; class Bacilli; order Caryophanales; family Bacillaceae; genus Bacillus; species Bacillus sp. B2-WWTP-C-10-Post-4. Next base: position 12,980 of record NZ_WEII01000061.1, read on the forward strand.
TTGGTTCTATAGCTTCTTTGACGCTTTACAGCAAACTGCAAAGTATGGAAAAGAACGTGTAAATGACGAGCCTATCATTGATTATTTTATCAATCATCAAAGATGGATCGGTATCGGGTTAATTACACTCGGTGGTTATTATTTATTAGATCAAACAGTCCTTCCTATTTTGAATGATTACTTTGCAACTATATTTAACATTCATCTTAGCGAGCTATATTATCGCTATTTCCAAACATCTATCGTTGCACTCCTCTTAATTGGCGGCGGCTTTAAATTGTTACTTGGAAATAAAAAAAACAAAGGTGGGACAAGCGAATGAGAACATGGCGTGTTGGAACATTCTCAATGGGGCTTTCTATTATATCGTTAGGATGCTTTTTACTTTTTTCAGTCGTAAAAGGAATTCAAGTATTAGATACACTAACTGCATGGTGGCCAGTTTTACTTATCATACTTGGAGCTGAAGTTTTACTATACCTTCTATTCTCTAAAAAAGAGCAATCTTTTATTAAATATGATATTTTTAGTATTTTCTTTATCGGCGTTTTAGGAAGTGTCGGAATTGCTTTTTACTGTTTATTATCAACTGGATTACTAGAAGAAGTTCGTCACTCTATTAACACAACGAGGCAAATGAGTAATATTCCAGACGGACAATTTGATATACCTGAATCTATCAAAAAAATCGTAGTAGATGCAGGACATCAACCTCTAACGATAGAGGGAAATAATACAAATCAAATTCATCTTTTGGGAACTTATGAAATGACAACGAAAGCAAATGAAAAACTCAATTTAAAACGAGATGATTTCCTTTCAGTTCAAACGGCTGGAGAAACGATGTATATCACTTTAAAATCATTACCTGTTCAGCATACGTTATTTAATTCAGCACCACAGGTGAAACCAACGCTTGTTCTTCCGCAAAATAAAAATGTGGAAATCCGTGCTTCAAATAACGAACTATCTCTTTATCCAGGTCAATTACAAAATAATTGGTTTGTACAGGAAAGCTCAAGAGTGTCTGTCCATCTTGCAAAAGAAAGTGATGTATCTTTAACAGCAGTAACGAATCAAAAAGAAACACATGGAAGTACACCTTGGGAACAAGTAGAAGATTTAACGAAAAACGAAAATACTTCTTCAGAAGAACATCCAGAATTAAACAACCAAGAACATTGGTATAAAAATTCGATTAAAACTGGAAATGGGACGTACAAGTTAAATATTGAGAAAGCTTATAATTTGAATATGAGTGTTCTCGAAAAATAAAAAACCTTCCGCAATTGCGGAAGGTTTTTCTCATATAATCGCTTTAATTCCTTCTAACACTAATCCAATCATAAATCCGCAAACCGCCCCGTTCACTCGGATCCACTGTAAATCTTTACCGACGTTATTTTCAATCATTTCGATTAACGTCTTATCATCTAACTTATCAAGGTTTTCTTGTACAAGCTTACCAATTTTCGAATGGTTCTTCTCAACAAGACTTACAACTTGTTTTTGTAACCAATCTTCTATTTTTTGAACTGTCTGTTCATCTTCTTTTATTTTATTCATTTGTTTTTGTAAAAATGGAATAACATATTTATCAGCAAATTCTTCATTATTTACAAAAGCAACTGCTCTTTGCTGTACTTGCTCTAGCATCTCTTTTATTTTGTCAGTAGCATCCCAATTGGCAATCCATTTTTCTTTCCAATTTTCTAATTCTTGTAGTAACGCTTCATTTTCTTTTACATTGATAATTTCTTGACGAATTTTCGATAAAATAAGTTGTCTCGTACTATTATCTGCATCTTGTAAGCTGTTAATATTGCTAATAATAAATTTCTGCAAAATGCCGCCAATTTTATCTTCATCTACAATATTCATAAACGATTTCAATGTAAACTGTAAAAATCCATCTACTTTTATATTTTCCATCGCCTTCATACCTAAGCTTCCGAGCTGGTATCGAGCTTCATCTTGCGCTGTCCATTCTTTCACTTTTACTAATATGTAATCAAGTGTCTTTTCATCATATTCTTGCACTACTAATTGATCAACAAGCACTTGTAAAATGTTACTTGTATTAATTGTATGTAAATACGTCTTTAATTCTTTTTCAATAATAACCGCTAATTTTTCCGTATCGATTGAAACAATCGCTTTCTCAGCAATCGTTACAATGCCTTTTTTCACAGCATCAGACTGCATTTCTCTCTCAGCAATTTGCAGTACCATTTGTGCTAACTGCATTTCTTTTACTTTATTCGTAATACTTTCTTTCGTCAGCCATTCATTTTCTAACGTATTGATGAGCCCTTTCGTTACCCGTTTACGGTTTTTAGGTAACAAAGCTGTATGCGGAATTGGTATTCCCATCGGATGACGGAATAAAGCAGTAACCGCGAACCAATCTGCAAGCCCGCCAACCAATCCAGCTTCAAACCCCCCTTGTATAATCTCTCCTGCTACCGTTCCTTGAAAAGGGATAGAAGCCGCAAAGCCTACACCCATAACCCCAAGCGAAATACCCGCTATATATTTAGTCTGTAATGACATCGTATACACATCCTCTTATTATGTAAAATAAAGCTTTTTTGTTGTATTTATTCAATATTAGTTATCCTTTATATATACTATAAAGAACTATTGTGAAAATAACAAAGATTTTTATGTACATGAAAAAATGAGGCTACAATTAGCCTCATTTTTCTTATACCGTTAACTCCAAACCTTTCCTATAATATTCATTCATTACATCTTTTGGAACCATACTTCCACCCGTTCCCCACACAATATGAGTACCTTTTTTCACCTTCTCTGTTAACTGTTGCTTTTGTAAATACTCATCTTCTTTACATACTTTCACTGGCCCAATCATACCTGCTAGTGCAGAAGGCTCTAAATAAATATTCTCCGTGTCAGCTAGTTCTTTTAACAATCTATATAACTCTTTATCGCTTACTGTGTAATTCCCACTCAAAAATGGTTCCATCGTTTTACCGACAAATCCAGACGGTCTTCCTACCGCTAGTCCGTCCGCGTCTGTTACATTATCAATTCCGATATCTTGAACGGAAATTTTGTCATGAAGGCCGGTCATTAAGCCGAGTAACATACAAGGAGAATGTGTTGGCTCTGCAAAGAAACAATGAACATTGTCTTTATACAATAACTTTAAACCAAATGCGACGCCGCCAGGTCCGCCTCCTACTCCGCACGGAAGGTAAACGAATAAAGGATGCTCTTCATTTACTACAATCTCTAACTCTTCTAATTGCTTTTGTAATCGCGATGCTGCTACTGCGTATCCTAAAAATAAATCATGGGAATTTTCATCATCTACAAAATAACAGCTAGGATCGGCATCTGCTTGCTGACGCCCCTCTTCTACTGCTTTACTATAATCAGCTTCATACTCAATAACGTTTACACCTTTACTTCTTAATAAATCTTTTTTCCATTGTTTCGCATCTGCTGACATATGAACCGTTACGTTAAAACCTAGTTTCGCACTCATAATCCCAATGCTTAGCCCTAAATTTCCTGTTGAACCGACCGCAATTGAATATTTGGCAAAAAACTCTCTACATGTATCACTATCTAAAATGGAATAATCATCTTCTTCTGTTAACATACCGTGCTGCAAAGCTAGTTGTTCAGCATGTTTCAACACTTCATAAATGCCGCCCCTAGCTTTAATTGATCCTGATATCGGAAGATGACTATCACATTTTAATAATAATTCTCCTAAAATAGGTTGCTTGTAATTTGTCTCTAAAGCTTCTTTCATAGAAGATATTTTCACTAAAGGTGATTCGATTATGCCATTCGTCCCTTTCGTTTCAGGAAAAACTTTCGCAATATATGGTGCAAAATGCTTTAATCTCTCTTCCGCATCTTTTACATTCTCTTCATTAAGTGGTGAATCTTTTATTGCCCTCTCATACTTTTCTATGTTTGGATTTATCCAAAATACTTCTTCTGTTGCAATAAGTTTATTCACTAATGGGTATTCTGCTTGTAATGCCCCTATTTCTTTCATTTTGTTTCCTCCTTATATCCTTGTAGCTCACCATATAATAAATTATAATTAAATTAATTTTAATATAGTTTAACACAAATCGTTAACTTTAGTTAATTTTAATTTAATTTATTTAAATATAATTTAATAACCCTTAAGGAGATTTTCATTATGGAAAATATAGATATTGGTAAAAAAATTGAAAAACAAAGAAAAGAAAAAGGTTTAACTAGTAAAGAACTAGCAAAGATGGCCGATATTACACCATCTATGTTAAGTCAAATTGAGCGTGGGTCCGCTAACCCTTCTATTCAAACATTAAAAGTGCTTGCTAAAGCTCTTGATGTGCCAACATTTAGCTTTTTACTTGAAGATACAAATACAGACGATTTAATTGTACGTTCCCATAAACGAAAGAAAATGATTATCGATAATTTATCATATGAAATGCTTTCACCTGATTTCACTGGAAATTTAGCAACAGCAATTATGACCGTCCCGCCTAATACAGCTTCATCAGAAAATGTGCTAGAACATAAAGGAGAAGAATTAGCATTTGTCTTAGATGGGAAAATCACATTATATTTAAACGAGGAAGAATACGTATTAGAAACTGGCGACAGTGTAAAGATACCTGCTTATTTAAAGCATAAATGGGTGAATCATTTTGAGAAAAATGCGATAGTCTTATTTTCTGTTACTCCGCCGATTTTTTAATATATCAATAAAAACAGGATGATTCTTATAAAATGCGGATTATCCTGTTTTTATTAAATAAGAAAGTGAAATTTTTGTTAAAAACTTAACAGTTGGACCCAATCCGAACAATCCTCCTAAAAACATATTTACAAGTGAAGCTATCCCTCCCATTGATGCTAACGTATCATGAGTCAGATTCATCCCACCACTACCAGAGGCACTTGTAATATTCACATAAAAATAAGAAATACGTAAAAATTAATTGTTTTTTCAGAATTTTTTTGAAAAATATGGTAAAATTACTCTTATACTTCTTCTATTTTGCTATTATAGAAATAATTAAATTAGAATACTTTTATCGGATGGGGGAATATATAATGAGTGTGTTATTAAAAGGGCATGAACAGATTGTCAACGAATTAAACATTTTATATCAAGTAATGGTAGCGGAGCAATTAATTGAAGCGAAACAATTAAAAGAAAAAATAGAGAAACAGATTAATAAAATTGAAGCTGATCAAAATCTATCGCTTTACTACTCCCTACTAAACTTTAAATATAAGGTCCTAACCGATTGGACAAACATTAAGTATGATACTTTTAGTCAAATTGTTCGTTTAGACAATCCAATAACTGAAGACTTTATTACTTATTATTATCACTTTTTTAAAGCTGAACATGCTACCATTATTGGAAATTATGATGAAGCAAAAAAAGAATACGAAAAAGCTGAATCCCTTTTAAAACATGTACCAGGTGAACTAGAAGAAGCTGAATATAAATATAAATTTGCTATATTTAATCACCATACAAACAAACCACTTACAGCAATCAATTATGCAAATCAAGCGAAAGAGATTTTCTCAAAATATCCACGTTATGAAATTAAAATAGCTCTATGCGAAAACATTTTAGGCTCATGTTCTGTTTATTTAAAACAATTCGAACAAGCCGAAGAGAACTATAATTCAGCAATCAATATTTTACAAAAGCTGAAAGACGATACACTAATCTTAAAAGTTCGAAATAACTTAGGTTGGCTCTACTCTTCTCAAAATCTATCAACCCTTGCTATTAGACATCTTACAATAGTTACAAACAAATTACCTAAACACCTAAAAGCCAATTTTCTACAAGCCAAAGAACATTTTAGTTTAAATGAAAAAGAACTTGCAAACGATTGGGTTCAAAAAGGCTTAGAAATTTGTAATGAATTAAATAATCAAGAATATAAACACCATTTCACTATCTTAAAAACACAGCACACTGGTATTCTAGACGACTTAGAAAACGCAATCATTGCAGGCACCACATATTTTAACAGTAAAGAATTATACGATTATGCACAAGAATATTACGAATTATTAGCAGTAGAATTTCATAAAGTGAATAAAATAGAGAAATCTCAAAAATATTTTTTCAAAACTTACGAAGCAAAACAAAAATTATTAACTAAGGAGGCACTAAGATAATGAAAAAGATTAGTTTAGCTATTTTAACCTTTACATGCATACTTGCTTTTGGCTTTAATAATTCCACTGAAAATCAACAAGCAAAACAACTTCCAAAATGGGATACAGATAAACAAGAAACACATGCAGACCTGTAGAAACCTAAAAACCCCTAATAAAGGGGTTTTTAGGTTTCTACAATATAATGATTTAGCATATGATGAAGAAATACGCTTATAAAAGATATCCATACACAGATACTCTCTGTACATGGATATCTTTTATTTTTTCGGCACCAACAAAATCCCTAAACTAATAATACAAAAGCTCATTATTTGCTGTGCTGATAGACCAAACTGTACCGAATTTTGTTCACTAACAAGCGAAATAATGATTTGAGCAAACCCCTCAACAATTAGAAAAATACTTATATTCTTTCCATTTCCGATCCTTTCATTTTTCATCCATAACAAGCCCATTATACAAAGGTTGAGGATAATCTCATATACAAAAATAGGATGATACAAAAATTTAGATTCGTATATATTCATTCCCCATGGTAGTGTCGTTTGTACACCTACTTCATGATGTAATAGAAAATAAAAGATAATACTTACACACAGACCAAAAGGCAATGCATCAAGTAAAATACGAAGCGAAAATTGTCCCTTTTTACTTTTCCAAACAATGTATACACTAGCAATTACGCATCCTACTACAATATGTTGCATACTTCCTATAGCTAATAATGCTTGCAATGGCGATTTAAAAGCCCATACAGGATTTAAAATTGCTGGTGCAAACTTCCATACAAATACGATGATAATAAACGCATTTGTTACGGCATCCATCATTTTTTCATATGATGCATTTTGATGCCTCATCTTTCGTTTCATCAACATAAATCCAAATAGACTTCCAATTATAAGAGATACGGGTTGTAATCTCACGATCCACTCCATCATCACGAAATCCCCTTTTAGCTCTCAATCAATTTCTTAAATTTCTTTTCTAATTGATCTGGTGGTAATACACCTCGTACATGATCTACTATAATTCCATCTTTATTAACAAAAAATGTCGTCGGTAAAGAGAATACTTTATAATCTAGTCCAGCTACTCCGTCCATATCTAGTAGAACCGGAAACTCAAATCCATAGCGATTAGCAAATGCGCTTGCTTCTTGTACTGGGTCACTAACAGTTGCATTCACCGCAAAAATTTCAACATCCTTTTTATATTTATCATACATATGAACTAAGTCAGGTGCCTCCATTTCACACGGCCCACACCATGATGCCCAAAAATTAATAATATATGGTTTTCCCTTGGCATCATTTAACGACTGCAACTTTCCGTCTAATCCTTTTAATGTGATGCCAGGTGCTTTAAAACCTACTTGTGGTAATACTTCTTTCTCTTGTAACTCTGCTTGTTTCGCTTTTCTTTCCTTTTCTTCTTTCTTTGAATTATAAAAGTTAACCCCCGCCCAAACGAGAGCACCTACTAGTATAATAGCAATTAGTTTCTTCACTTTTCTTCCTCCTCATTTTTAAAAACCTGTAAATCCACCGAATAGACGAATAAAGAATGCTGTCATTTCCGTCATTTGATTTGTATACAATAAAATACCTGTAATATATGATAAATAAGATATATATATAGCGATAAAAAGTATAATGATATAAATGACAACACTCTATCCACACTACATAGGGTAGTGTTTACCCTAAAAAAAAGAGGCTATATGCACTCTCCAACAATAAGTACAATCGACACACAGAATAACCCTATTGTTACATATACCGAGTTCGTATGTAACGGAATAGTAAGCTTAGCAACCTTTTCATTTAACACTTGCTCGATTCGTAAATTTATTGCTGTTTTTGCAAATGAAGCTGTAACACATCGATTCTCCATTGTCTTTATTTTAATTAATTTTAATAACGCGCTACCTAACTCAAATGAAGATTCCATTTTTTGCATCGCATATTTATCTGCTGCTAACTCTTGATACGTATGATATCGTTGTAACAATTCTTTTAATATCGGGATGTACATCATTCCTTCTGCTAATAACGTAAAACAAAATAATTTTAGCGGATCCCAATTATTTTGATGATATTCTTCATGGAAAATAATCGCATCAATCTCTTCATCTGAAAACGTCTGAAGCAAACCTTCCGACATGACAACTTTCGGACGGAATAATCCAATTGTAAACGCTGCAACTTCCGCAGTCGGCAGTATATATATTTGTTTTCCTTTTCTAATAAATGGGATAAGTACTTTTTGTACTTTTTTACTATAGAAAAATTGCCGCCAAATTCTTTTACACACAATCAATACAGTAATTAATAATAACCCCGCTACTATAATACGAACCATTGATAGTTCTTTCATATGTTTTTCTAACTGAAACAAGCAAAACTTTGAAAGGAAGAATGCCTTGTTTTGAAAGAGAAATGGATATGTAACATAATACAATAACAAGCTGAAAAAGAGGGTACTAACAATGAGCGCTAACAATACGATTTTACGCATTTGCCATTTCATTTCATCGATCCTCTTTTTTTAACTGATTCAATTTGTCTTCTAATTTTTTTATTAAATTCGGATCAGCCTGCTCTAGCTCATCTATCATATGAGTTACAACTAAATCTCCAAATTCCCCCACTAATTCCTGTGTCATTTTCTTCGTTTGATTGGATAAGAATTCTTCTTTTGTTTGTACAGCACGATATATGCCACTTCTTTTTACAGTCTGTTTTTCTAAGTGTAATTTCTCTACTAACCTGTTCATAACTGTCATAACAGTGTTAAAATTCACAGGTGATTCTTCACTTAATTTCTGCTGCACTTCTTTAATAGTAATACCTTCAGTAGACCAAATAATCTCCATAATTTTCGCTTCAAGCGGTCCAAAGAAATGATTTAATCCTTGCTCATTTAACCTATAGTTTTGCGTAAACATCGTATGACTCCTTTCACACTACGAATTGTAGTACAAATTAAATGAGAGGTCAAACGCGAGTAATATAAACTAAAATTCAGTACCTATAAATACGTACATCATTCTATTCATTATAAGCCTAACTTATCTCCAAATGTATCAAAGAGATACTGCTCTAATATTTGTACACTAAACTTCTCATTACGCCCAAGGGCAAATAATTCCCGATCTTTCGCTACGATAGTATCTAACGGAATAACTACATTATCCACTATTTTTACAATTTCGATTATATTACTTTTCACATTCACTTCTGTTTTAAATTCAACGTTTTCTAACACTATATGTGAACGTCTTCCTGATGCAAAAAAAGTAAAATTAGGATTTTTAACAACGCCAATTTCAGTCTCTAACGCATATAAATAGTGAAAAATTACATCTCTATGTCCATCTTTTATTATTTTTTCATCCTTCTCATCGTCTAAGTATTCTTTCAGCTTCGTTGTAAATTCAAATCGAAAATCCACTTTTTTCACGCTCCTTCTTTGTATTTCATATTAAATAAATATATTGAAATAATTTTACCATATTGTAATACAACTTCCTATTAAAAGTAAAAACTGTTTTAGAAAATCGCTATTATTTCCGATACCCTTTTAAAATATAAGTATAAATTCAATATGAATGAATGCTTCATTACATCTATTTAAACATATTTTTTCCATTTTTTGAAACATTAGTATGAAATATTATATATCAATGAATGGTTTCTAATTCATTGGTATATATAGTCAGTAGTTTCTTTACTATCCCGATATACTTAAACTACATTTTCTACTTATTCATTACATATAGAGAAGGAATGTAACTCTCTTCTATCGAATTTTTATATAACAAAAATAATTAGGTGGTGCTTTACTATGAAATTAGCTGTCATTGGTGGCGGTGATTTACAAGATTCAAATCACTTGCCTATTAATGAACGCCTTATAGAATTAACAAATAAACAGTATCCAAAAGTATTGTTTATTCCAACGGCTAGTCATGATGATGAAAGCTATATAAAATTATTTTTAGACACGTTTGAAAAACAATTACATTGTGAAGTACAAATTTTACGCATTACAACAGATTCACCTTCTAAGTATGAAATAGACGAGATGATTCATTCAGTCGATTTAATTTATCTGGGTGGCGGAAACTATATTCACATGCTTACGCAATGGAAAGAACATAGACTTGATGAAAAATTATTATTGGCTCTGCAACAAGGAACACTTATTGCTGGTTATAGCGCTGGTGCTATGTGTTGGTTCACGTCTAGTATCCGATCAGATTATGAAGGTTCTGGTTATATAGAGAGTAATGGATGGGGGATTGTTAATAAAAGATTTTGTCCACATTATAATCAATTAAACAGAATGAACGCCTTCCATTCCTTTTTACAAAATCATCAAGGGAATATAGAAGGCATTGCACTGGAGGATAATTGCGCTTTATATATTACAGAGGAATCCTTTGAGATTATCGGTGAATCAGAAAAAGCGTGGGAGTTTTATATGAGTGATAAAACTCTCATTAGACAACATTTTGATATAACTTTAAAAAGCTATTTGTAAACCTGCACTTAAGAAAAAATGTCCCTAAGTCTAATAACTTAGGGACATTTTTTCTATTTAACTAACTAATCGTGTAATTCGTTTCTTTTGCCATGAAAGCTTATAATATGCATACTGCAATAGTAAGCTGACAATAAATGCTGCTGGATACCCAATCCAGATACCTTCTATTCCAAGACTTGTATGGTAAGAAAGATAATATGCTACGGGTACTTCTACAAGCCAAATTGAAACAACTCCAATAACAGTTGGCCAAAGTACTGTACCGCTCGCTCGCATTGTCGCACTAATAATTTGTGCATGACCGAAAATTAAATAACTCCATAACGTAATCATAACTAAGCTATGAGCAATTTCAATTGTAGTTTGACTCGTTAAAAATAGTGATAAAATGTCTCTTGAGAATAAATAAATAAGAGATATTAACACACCACCGATGACGTAGTTCATAATAATTCCGGCCTTCACAACTTTCTGCAATCGATCAAATTGATTCGCCCCAATTGATTGTGCTGCAAAAATAGAAACTGTAATACCAAGGCTAACTGCTGGCATTTGTACATAACTTGCAACTTGATTCACAACGCCGTAAGCAGCTGTTGCATCCGAACCGTAACGATTTACAAATGCGATTACGGCAATCTCAGATAATGAAACTAATATCATATTTATACTTGCCGGTATACCGAGCCTTAGCAATAGCTTTAATAACTCCCCATCCATTCGAAGGTATTTTCTAACCGTTCCATCTAGTTGTAATGGGTGATTTTTCTTCTTTAAATACACAAGCATGACAATAAACGTAATAACTGTAGATATAACAGAGGCATAGGCTGCTCCATACACATCTAATTTCGGAGCTCCTAACCATCCAAAAATAAGAACCGGTAATAAAATCATATTTAGTGCTGTACTTACAATTAAAAAGTAAAATGGCGTTTTAGAATCTCCTGTACCTCTCATAAATGTTGTATATGCGAAATATAAAAATAATACTGGCATCGATATAAATAAAATCCGTGCATAATGTACACTTATTTCAATAATATTTTCTGGTGTTCCCATTAGACGCATAATATCCATCGCAAAAATACTTCCTATTATCGCCAACACAACTCCAATAATAAAGGTAAATGTCAGCGTCGTACCAACGATAGCTTTTAAACGATCTTCGTTTTTAGCACCAAACGCCTGACCAATTAAAATAGAGCTTCCTGAACCGATACCAATTACAAATGAAACGAGCAAGAAAAATAATGGGAAGAATGCTGATATAGCCGCTAAATCATTAACTCCAAGCCATCTTCCTACTACTACCATACCAAATAATTGTCCAACTGATTGTAGTACATTACTTAATAATAACGGTACTAAAAACATCGACATCGATTTCCAAATCGGTTTACTCTCACTTTCCAACTTATGTGACTCCGCACCTTCTTTATTGTTATCTGCAGGTGGTTTCAAATTTCATTTCTCCTTTTATTAAACATCTATTTTCAATCTCTATCTCTTTGTATAGTTGTTATAATACTGTGCTTCTATTCATTTTCTTTTCGTATGATTATAACTTCACCCAATATTGACTTCCATCGGCTGTTCGATCTAAAAATCCATATTCGATTAAATATCTTCTTAATGTTACAAAATCAGGGTATACATTTTCTATCACTGTATTTACTTCTTTTTCAGTATACTTTTTATTATTATCAAACTTCTTCACTAAATGGCGCAATATAATTAATTTACGCTTTTGTTTCTTCGGAAATTTAGAGAGAGGTCCATCTAACCCTTCTGTAAAATGAGCTTTTAATACTTCATCATTTTCTTCTTCCGTAATATTGTATCGATCATCTACCATCGTTGCTGTTCTATGAATTGGCACAAATTTCGTTTGTACTTTTGATTTTTCTTCTGATAATTCCATTAGCGCTAAAAATACTTTTGCTTGTTTCATTTTCTCTCGCAGTGTAAATCGATGATTACGAATTGTTGATGTACTTCCGCCATCCATCTCTTTTACAATTTCTTTATCATTCAGTCCCATATAGAAAAACTGAACCATTTTCTTTTGTAAATCCGTTAATCCAGTAAATTTCTTATCCATATTTAGCAAATAATCAAACATAGACGTATGCTCATTTTGAATATGCAATTGGACGAACTTCTCTGCTTCATACAAAACTTGATTATCTTGATAAATAACACCTTTAATAAATGTTTCACCACAAGCTAAGCAAATGTACCCCTCTTTTTCTTCATCAAACACATACCCTTTCTTTAATTCCTCTATTGACGCATCCCAAAACTTCTCTGAAATATCGCTCATACTAAACACTCCTTCAAAATGTTTATTTAAAAACCAAACAAATCGCTATATCGTTTATTATCACTTCATCATCTTATCACAACACAAACAAACATTTCAACGTTTCGTTTGCCCATTTTATAAACTTTTATAAAAACATCTATCGAAAGGATTTAATACAACGAAAAGCGAATATGTTTATACAAATTCATTTTATAGGATGTAAAATAGAACATGAATATTCTTCAAGACCCTTGGTTTACCGTTAAGTAAATTGCACAGAACGCATATGCGATTAGTGAATATGGAACTGGTATTCACTCATTACAAAACTTCAGTATTCAATTTTAACTACAAAAAAGATGTTTTCGTATAAGAAAACATCCTTTACTTTTTATATATTCTATTTACAGTCTCTACTAAAACCTTACTTGCTTGTACAAATGTATGCTTTCGATTTCTATCTTCAACAAATTTATTAGCACAACTACTCATAATCATCATACAACTAATTATGACTAACGCTATCTTTCTATTCTTGTAAGTCACTTTATGCCACTCCACTATTACAAAACTTCTTTTGAATTTATCCCATCAAGAAATTTTACATGAATAATAAAACGTGTGAATATGCAATTCTGCATATTCACACGTTTTATCACAATGTTATGATTTAATTTAGTTAAAGAACAAGTATACCGAGGTGACTAACTTGAAATTTAAAGCGAAAAAAAATCCATTCCACGTCATTTTCATTACATTATTTATAATTATTTTTTTCGTTTCGTTATTCTTCCAAAATGAAAATTCTATTTTTTTCACTCTCATGATGCTGCTAAATATCGTGAATCTTTCTTCATTCTATTTCTCTCACTACAACGTAACGGAATCATCTCTTGTTGTAAAACACGGTTTCATTTTTCATACTGAAATTCCATTTGAAGATATTCGTCACGTTAAATACTCTGGTAAAAAACTTCATTCAAAAAAATGGACTAGACAACAATTAGAAATCCATTACAATTTATTTGACTCAGTGACCACTTTCATACCACTAGAAGAAGAAAAATTCATTTCACTCTTAAAAGAAAACTGCCCACAGATGAAAGTAATGAATACGCCTGCTAACAAATAATATATTTTGAAGCTTGTAGTATTGCAAGTAGATGAAACATAAAAATGAACATCAAAAAAGCCAAGATTCTATACTAAGAACCCTGGCTTTTTCTATTACTCTTTTGGAGCAATCATTTTCTTTGGATCTACAATTTCATCAAATTGCTCTTCTGTTAGTAGCCCAGATTGCAATGCTGCTTCTTTTAAAGTTAATCCTTCTTTATGAGCATGCTTCGCAATTTTCGCTGCATTTTCATATCCGATATGTGGGTTTAGCGCTGTTACAAGCATTAGTGAGCGATTCACATTTTCATTAATTACTTCTTCATCTGCTTCAATACCAACTGCACAATTGTCATTAAACGAAACAATTGCATCCGCTAATAAGTGAGCTGATTGTAAGAAGTTATAAGCAATAACAGGTTTAAATACATTTAACTCAAAGTTACCTTGGCTCGCAGCAAATCCGATTGTTGCATCATTCCCCATTACTTGCGCTACAACCATCGTTAACGCTTCACTTTGCGTTGGATTTACTTTACCTGGCATAATAGAGCTTCCCGGTTCATTTGCTGGAATAATAATTTCTCCAAGACCACTACGTGGACCACTTGCAAGCCAACGTACATCGTTAGCGATCTTCATTAGATCCGCAGCTAATGCTTTTAATGCACCGTGAGTATATACAACTTCATCATGGCTCGTTAATGCATGGAACTTATTTGGTGCAGAAACAAATTGTTTACCTGTAAATTGACTAATTTCCTCTGATACCATCTCACCAAATTTAGGATGAGCATTAATACCTGTTCCAACCGCAGTTCCACCAATTGCTAACTCTTTCATATATGTATTGCTATCTGCAATCATACGCTCTGTTTTTTCAAGCATACGGTGCCATCCGCTAATTTCTTGCCCTAAAGTTAACGGCGTTGCATCTTGTAAATGTGTACGACCAATTTTTATAATATGTTCAAATGCAGTTACTTTTTCTGCTAAAGTTTCTTTTAATTTCGTAATTGCTGGTAATACGTGATTTTCTACTGCGATTACACAAGCTACATGAAGCGCCGTTGGAAATGTATCATTTGAACTTTGTGACATGTTCACATCATCATTCGGATGAATATGTACGTCAGATCCCTTCTCTTTCAAAATTTGATTCCCACGATTTGCAATTACTTCATTCACATTCATGTTTGACTGTGTACCACTACCTGTTTGCCATACGACAAGCGGAAAATGTTCATTCCATTTCCCTGCAATCACTTCATCCGCAGCTTCTACAATTGCTTCTGCTTTTTCTTCTGATAGCTTTCCTAATTTTTGATTGCTAAGCGCTGCACTCTTCTTTAAAATTGCAAATGCTTTTACAATTTCAAGCGGCATTTGCTCTGTTCCAATTGGAAAGTTTTCTTTACTACGTTGTGTTTGTGCTGCCCATAATTTATCAGCTGGAACTTTTATTTCTCCTAATGTATCTCTTTCAATTCTGTACTCCATGTTTTCATCCCCTTGAAAATATAATACCTACATCTCTTATAATAACAGACTTTCTCTTAAATGATAAGAATTCTCACTCTTATATAT
>NZ_WEII01000062.1:0-28696 GCF_009183805.1 Bacillus sp. B2-WWTP-C-10-Post-4
GAATTTGAAGATGAAACGTAAAAAAGTTATTATGTTTATCTGAATATTGAGGGGATATGTTTATTTAATTTTTAGAAAAAATAGACTATTAAACTTGTAAATGGTATAATCTTCTTATTATTGGAATTAAAATCAAAATATTTGAAAATAAAGGATAGGGTTGGTTTTAATGGGGGATTCTGATCACAAAGAAACAAAGGCAATATTAAAGTTATGGTTTATTTATATACCACTTGCATTTGGAGAATTTGTCTTTTCGAATATCATAGGTTATTTAAAAAAATAAAGATTTTGTATTTGAAAAACAATTAACCTAATTTAATTGTTTTTTTATTTTTCTCTAATAAACCAAACAAAAATAGAGATTTTGAACAAGATGAAGTTTATGAAGGAAATAACGTTGATTAGGTGCTGAAAACGGGAATCATTCAAGCATGGTAATTCACCGTTTTTATAGCTTCCTATAGTGAGATGTTATGTTCACATCATATGTATACGATATTTGTAACTTAATATAGCATTACTGGAACTTCAAAATTAGTAGTTAAGGTTGTTACCTTTTAGAGTGTTATATATAACTTAGCTAAAAAAGCACAAATCATATAATTTGCGCTGTTCATTATCTGTTTTTTGGTAAAAAATTATAGTTTTTGTCACATTAATACTGTACGATACATAGTATAAAACACATACTGTATGACATATAGTAATGGAAATGAGGTGAGTGAATGGATACTTTATTAAACTCGTTAATTACTGAGTTAAGAAGAGGGACATTAACGTTAGCTGTTTTAAGTCAATTAAGAACGCCGCAGTACGGATATTCACTTGTCCAGTTATTGGAGCAATCAGGGGTTACAATTGATCAAAGTACTTTATATCCACTACTTCGCCGATTAGAAAAGCAGGAATTAGTGACGAGTAGTTGGGATAAAACGGAGAGTAGACCTCGTAAGTATTATGTTTTAAGTGATTATGGATTAGAAATATTTTTGCAGTTGAAAAAAGAATGGATAAAGGATTCGAAAGAACTTTATAACTTATTAAAGGAGGAGGAAGAGAATGAATTTAATTGATCTCTATATCCAAGAGGTTGCGAAGAGATTACCTGAAAAAAATCGTGAAGATATTACACTTGAACTAAGGTCAACTATAGATGATATGTTACCTGAAGATTATAATGAGAAAGATGTAAAGAGCGTTCTCGAAAAATTGGGGAGTCCGGTTTCATTGGCTAATGGTTATTTGGATAGACCGATGCATTTAATTGGACCACGTTATTTTGATGTATATATAACGTTGTTAAAAATGATTATACCAATCGCAGCTGTCATTGCACTCATATCAATGGTTGCAGAAAATTTTATAGGCTATAGTGGTGATCAAGCAGTATTAAATGTTATTTTTCAATTGATAGGTAAAGGCATTGGGGAAATTTTTGAAGTGGGCCTCCATGTATTTTTCTGGTTGACACTTGTGTTTGTTATTTTAGAAAGAACAGATACAGACAAAGGTATCGAGCCGTTGACGACAAGTTTAAAAAAATGGACACCAGATGATTTGAAAAACATCTCGTATATCCCAAAGAAAAAAGCAATCTCGAAGTTTGAAGTTTTTGGAGGTTTAATGTGGACAGCAGTTTGGGCTACACTTTACTTTTATGCGAATCATCTTGTTGGCGTATATAACGGTACGGCAAATGGACTGAAGTTTGTCTCGCCAACTTTTAATCAAGATGTTTTATTGCAGTACTGGCCAATCGTTGTAATTATGATCGTTTTTGAAATATGTATATCCCTTTATAAATTAGTGCAGGGACAATGGACGCAAAGATTGGCGATTGGGAATGCTATTCTTCAAGTAGCTGGGACGATAGTATTCATTGTAATTGTAGTAAATCCACATGTATTTAACGCAGGGTTTATTACGTATTTGGCAAATGCATTTACTATTTCCCCAGAGGGATTTAAAACGTGGTTAGTTGGCGGTGGAATTGTAATTTATACATTATCTACTGCAATAAATATATTTGACGGTTTCCGAAAAGCTAGTATTCGTATGTAGATAAAAATCGGAAATTTCGATAAAATAAAACTATTGAAAAGATAGTGATATAAGGTGAACATGATGAAAGGAAGAAAACAATGATAAGGGAAGCAACGAAAAAAGATTTAGCATACATTTTAGATATTTATAACGATGCGATACTTTATACAACAGCTGTATATGCGTATAAACCTGTAACCCTTGAAAATAGAATAGATTGGTATGAACAAAAAAAGGCTGAAGGGTATCCAATTTTCGTATATGAATTAGATAATAAAGTAGTAGGATTTGCGACATTCGGCCCATTTAGAACGTGGCCTGCTTATAAATATTCAGTTGAACATTCTGTGTATGTAGATAAGGCATATAGAAAAAATGGCATTGGGTCTTCATTAATGAAGGAATTAATCAAAATTGCAAAGGAAAGAGAGTATATGACCTTAATTGCTGGAATTGATGCAGAGAATGAGAAAAGTATTGCCTTGCATCAAAACTATGGATTTGTTCATGCAGGAACAATAAAAAAAGCTGGTTATAAGTTTAATAAATGGCTAGATTTAGCTTTTTATCAGCTGGAACTTAACGGTCCTGAAAATCCTATAGAAGAATAAATATTTTTCGGTAGCAAGAAAAAATTCATGCTACCTTTTTCTTATTTTAATAGCTAATGAAAAGGTTTTTACATTCAATGTTGAAATATTAGAAGTTAATATAACGATATAAAAAGAGGGATAGAAATGGAAACTGTTATAAATAAAATAAAAGAGGTACAATCTAATTATGTGGGAATGGCAATTTATTCTACAAAAAATAATCGTATAGTTGCTTCGTATAATAGTGAACTAAATATTCCGTTAGCATCAGCAGCAAAATTAGTCATTGGATTTGTAGTAACGCAAATGGTGAAGGAAAATAAACATAATTGGAATGATATACTTCATTACATTAAATTTAATCCACATGAAGATAGTGCGCAGTTATATCCGCATTTACAAGGAAGAACTTCTTTAACACTTAGTCAAGCGGTAGAGGTAATGATTGCTTGTCATGATAGTTACGTTGCACAGTCAGTTGTAATGCACTGTGGTGGATGGGATGCTGTGAAAATGTACGCACAAACGTACTTTTCAAAAATTCATATACAAGAGAATGCTAGAGATGAGAAAAATGTTGGAGAATTAAGTGAAGTTCTTGCCCTTTTCATACAAACCTTTCAAGGTTATAAGTCAGAACCAGAATTATGGGAACCAATTATTAGCGGCATGGTAAGACAGCAAGGAGAGTATGAAGAAATTCCATATTATCATATAGCTCATATGACAGGTGGATTACTCACAGCTACAATAAATATTGGTATTATAGGAATGTTTAACGAATTTTCACTTCTTTATGTGATTGGGGGAAAAGATTTACCGAATCGCCGTGAAAATAAAGAGGTAGATGAAGCTTTTGCAGTAGTTTTAAAGTACATATACAAAGAATATAGTGAAAGCATGCTAGGAGTGAGCGATTGAAAAGAAACTTAAAGACTTCAACAATCATTATTTTAATTTTAACGATTATCGCTCTTGAAGTTGGAATCGCACTATATGATCACAATTTGTCATTAGATACAATTTACTTTGCAGCAATTCTTATTTGTATTGTATTGCTTTTTGGCACACGTGTTTCTGAAGAGAAAGAAAGTACATCGAAACGAGGGCGAAGAAAAATAGCTGTTATATTTTGGTCATCTATTTTATTGTCTATCGCTTGTTTTGCAGTTATAAGTTACATAAGGGTAGGCTATGTCTCTGTACCAGGGATAATTGGCTTTTCATGCTTTGTTACATATGGTGGATTCGTTTTGATTAGTATTTTAAAGGGGAAAAATAAAATGTAGCTTACTAAGTTGAAAGGAAGCAATGTATATGAAACATATAGAGAACGGTACACGTATTGAAGGAGAATACATTAAAAATAAAGTCATTCAATATAATATGTCCATCTTAACAGATGAAGTAAAACAGCCGATGGAAGAAGTAAGTCTCGTAGTAAAAAATGAAGAAGGAAAAATATTTGGTGGTGTAACAGGTACGATGTATTTTTATCATCTTCATATCGACTTTTTATGGGTTGATAAATCAGTTCGTCATGACGGTTGGGGGAGCCAACTTTTACATAAAATTGAAGAAATTGCGAAGGAAAAAGGGTGCAGATTAATATTGCTAGATTCATTTAGTTTTCAAGCACCAGAATTTTATAAAAAGCACGGTTACCGAGAGTATGGTATCGTTGAAGATCATCCAAAAGGTCATAGTCAGCACTTTTTTGAAAAGAGATTATAATAATATTATGTATACTGATTGATAGGAGAAAGCATATGTACACGTATAAATTGCAACAAGAACAACCAATCTGTGCAGAAAAAATTAAGAAGCTTTATGATTCTGGTTGGTGGCCAGAAAGAAAAGAAGTCGATATTGAAAAAATGTTAAAGAATAGTATAGTCATTGGAGTATGGGAAGAAAATGAATTAGTTGGATTTGCTAGAGTCGTTTCTGATGGTGTTTTTCGAGCATACATTGAAGATGTTGTCGTACATGAGAATGTAAGGAATAAAGGTATTGGAGAGAAAATGCTTACAATATTACTTCGAGAAATATCTCATATTGATATTGTTAGTCTATTTTGCGGAGAGAAGCTAATAAAGTTTTACGGTGAGCAGCAATTTCAAGCAACGAAGCAAATTGTGATGCACCGTAATCAAACAGGGAAAGAATAAGAGGTGCCAATTAAAATGAATGCAACAAGAGCGTACTGTTTATCGAAAAGAAAAGCGACAGAAGATTCTCCAGGTGGCTGGAGTGCAACATGTATGAGGCTTAATAATAAAATATTTGCGATAGTAAATCATGAAGAAGGCGAAAAAGCTGCGATTACATTGAAGTGTGATCCAGAAGTCGCATTAAGAATAAGAGAAGATTATCCAGAAACAATTATTCCAGGGTATCATATGAATAAAAAACATTGGAATACCGTTTATATTCATAAGGATATAGAGCAGGAGCAAATTAATAAAATGATTGATTGGTCGTATGATTTAGTACTACAATCATTTTCAAAGAAAAAGCAGCAGGAGTTAATGGATTAATATGTATTAGGAGTGTGTGTAATGAAAGATTCGATTAAAGATACGTATGATAAATTAGCGAGTACATATAAAGAAAATCTAGATTTCGCAAATCCATATAACAGTTATTATGAAAGACCGGCGATGATGGAGCTTATTCCAAAGGAACTAGAAGGAAAAAAGATATTAGATGCTGGATGTGCAGCTGGATGGTATACTTCTCAATTCATAGGAAGAGGAGCAAATGTTACAGCAATTGATGTAAGTCCTGAAATGGTAAAAGCAGCAAAAGAAAATATAGGAGAAGAAGCGACGTTCCTTTGTCATGATCTGCAAGAAACATTGCCATTTGAAGATAATACGTATGATGTGATTGTAAGTTCATTAACTCTTCATTATATAGAAAATTGGAATCAAGTATTTCAAGAATTTCGTCGTGTATTGAAGCCAGGTGGAGAACTTATTTATTCTATTCATCATCCTTTTATGGATTTCACAAAGTTTCCATGTGAAAATTATTTTGAAAAACAGTTATTAATAGATACTTGGGTTAAACCGAATATTACTATTGAAGTCAAGTTTTTTAGAAGATCATTACAAGACATACTAAATGAAACTACAAATTATTTTGTATTAGAAGAGATAGTGGAACCGAAGGCAATTGAAAAAATGAAAGAAGTAAGCGAAAAATCATATCATTATTTAAATATGAATCCACATTTTCTTATCATAAAAGCAATCAATAAATAGCTAGTAAAATAACTTTGTTTTACTAGCTATTTACAGTTTTACATTACATATTAGGAGACTTTAAAATGAATACGAAACGAAATAGAGTAGTATATGCACTATTTACTATAGTTGTTATTATTTTAGGTCTTAGCTCAAGAAAGTTTGCTTTTGCACTACCACATCTATTAAATGATTATTTAGGTGATGCATTATGGGCATTAATGATTTTCACTGGCTTTGGATTTTTGTTTCCTAAAACAGAGACGAAGAAGTTGGCTTTTATTAGTTTAATGTTTTGCTACGGGATTGAAGCGAGCCAATTGTATCATGCGGAATGGATAGATAGCATTCGTGCAACGACTTTGGGGGGACTCGTGTTGGGATACGGTTTTTTGTGGAGTGATGTAGTGGCTTATACAATTGGTGTTGGAGTGGGAATACTGTGTGAGGTTATTTTTCGGAAGAAATAAGAATTGTAAAAGGGGTATTTGTAAATGGAACAAGCACTGGAAATTGCAAAGCTTTGGTTTCGAAATGAACATGTCACAGCTACTGTAATGCAACCAAAAGTAGCGAAGGTTTTATGCAAGAATAAAGAGTACATTTTAAAGAGAACGGGATCGATAAAGCAATTTCTAGTAGAATTTGATGTTTTGAAGCAACTGTATGAAAAGGGAATTAAAGTACAGAGAGTAGTAAAGACAGAAAATGATGAACAATATGTATTATATGAAGAAAAATATTATTGCTTATATGAGTATGTTGTCGGAAGTGTTTTAGAAATAAAAGATACGGATAAGCTGGAAAGGCTAGCAAGTACAATTGGAGAAGAAATAGCTAATCTGCACAAAGCATTACATTCGGTGAATAGTGACCATGAGTTAATAAAAAGAGATTTATATAAGATGGTATTTGAATGGGCTATACCGATTTTAGAAAAGAATGAGCATGTTCATCGAGAGGTAATTCAAAAGATGGAGCGAATGCACGTAGCTTTCAAGGAAACGGTCCATCCATTACCGAGACAAATTATTCATCGTGATATGCATCTATCAAATTTAATCTTTAAAGATGATAAACTGGAAGGGTTTATAGATTTTGAGTTTTTAGAAAATAATGTAAAAATATTTGATTTATGTTATTGCTGTACAAGTGTATTAAGCGAGCTATTTAGTGATGAAAGATTAAGAGGGAAATGGTTACATATCGTTAGCAAAGTCTTTGAAGGTTATTATAAACAAAATGATTTAACGAAAGAAGAACTAAAAGCTATTTGGTATGTTATGCTTTCAATTCAAATTATCTTTATTGCTTATTTTGTCCAGTTACCAGATTTATTAAAGTTAAATGAAGAAATGTTCTTCTGGATTTTTGCTAATAAGGAAGCTATTGAAGAAGTTATAGAAGGTATCGTAAAGGTATGAAAAAAATAATATTAATTGGTTCTGGTGGTTCAGGAAAATCTACATTAGCAAGGCAGTTAGGAAATAAATTAAATATTAAGGTGCATCATCTTGATGCATTATTTTGGAAACCGAATTGGGAAGGTGTTCCGAGAGAAGAACAAATAGCAGTTCAAAATAACTTAATTAAAGATGAGAAGTGGATTATTGATGGGAATTATGGCGGGACGATGGATATCAGACTGAATGCAGCTGATACAATTATCTTCCTTGATATTCATAGAACAATTTGTATTTATCGTGCGTTTAAAAGAATTGTAAAATACCGGAATAAAACAAGACCAGATATGGGCGCGGGATGCGAAGAAAGATTTGATTTGCAATTTTTTAAATGGATATGGAAATATCCTAATGCTAAACGACCTACAATTTTAAAAGGGTTAGAGCAATTGTCCGAAGAGAAAAAGGTTATTGTTTTAAAATCTCCAAATGAGGTTCGGAAATTTTTAGAGCACATATAATAATAGAATGTGACACAACAATTCTTTTTGGATCTTACCGATTAGTTTAATTAAACTAATCGTTTTTTATTATGAAAAATTTAACGCTTTTTGAAAATTGTATTTTGTAATGAGTATATGACTATAATTTCATATAAAATGAACGTTTGGAGGAATAGAAAATGACTAATGATTTAATTCAAACAATCGATTCATTAATGGTAAATATTCCAGCTGGAGAGGTAGTATTAAGAGATGATCGAATAAAAAAAGAATGGCTAGTGCAAATTCAACCATTTCTTCTTGCGAAGTATGCTGTAAAAATCGAACTATATGATGCTATTACAAATAGTACATTAAATAATTTTGATAAAAATCATAAACCAGTTGTCAATATTTCATGGAACGATGCCATTGCGTTTTGTAATGTACTTTCAAAAAAAGCGGGATTAAAAGAATATTATTCTATTAGTGATGGTGGTCAAATTGTGAAATGTAATTTAGATTCAAATGGCTACCGATTACCATGTGAGGCAGAGTGGCAATATGCATGTAAAGCAAGTACAACCGGATATACATACGGGAAACTTCATGATATAGCGTGGTATAATGAAAATTCAAATGGAGAGATTCATGACGTTGGCCAAAAAGAACCGAATGCATGGGGACTTTATGATATGCTAGGGAACGTTTGGGAATGGTGTTATGATTTGTATGATGAAACAGTGTACGGATCATACCGCATTTTTCGTGGTGGTAGTTGGGCTGAAACAGCGAGAGGGTGCGGCGCTACTTGTCGTCGTCGAAGCCATCCTACATTTCATATAGATGATCTCGGTTTTAGACTCGCTAGGTCAATTTAGTAGGAACATGCTACGAACAACTAAGAAAAGAGTATGGAGAAAATCCGTACTCTTGCCAACATAGAAACGATTTAACGTAAGGAGTGTTTATTATGGCGCGTGTTTTATTTATTAACGCTGGATCAGAAGGACATATAAATCCAACTTTACAAGTTGTGGAAGAATTGATTTCTCGTGGTGAAGAGGTCGTTTATTTTTCAATAGAAGCTTTCAGGGATCGGATTGAGAAGACAGGTGCTACTGTACGAACGATTGACGATCAAAAATTTATAAAAGCGTTTCTATCTGGAGGCAGAAATTATTTACAGGAAAGAATAAACGGTCTTCTACATACAGCAGATGTTGTTATACCTAGTGTTCTAGAACAAATTGAAGGTGAACATTTTGATTACATAATTCATGATTCTATGTTTGGCTGTGGGCACTTAATTGCTCAAATTCTTAAATTGCCATCTATAAATTCATGTACATCTTTTGCGCAGGATGAAAAATCTTTTGAGCAAATGTTAGGTCATCTGTCAAAAAATATCCCAGTAGAAATTCATGATAAAATACAGAATGATTTTCAAAACTTAACGAAGGGAATTGCTGAAAAATATGGTGTTGAAATAAAATCACCGTATGAAGTTTTCTGTAATCCTGCACCCCTTACTATTGTGTATACAATTAAGGAGTTCCAGCCTTTTGGTGATACGTTTGATGAAACATATAAATTTGTAGGACCATCTATCTCTGCACAAGTAAAAAACAGAGACGTTGATTTTACTTCAATTCAAGAAAAAAGTCCGATTTATATTTCATTAGGTACTGTTTTTAATGAAGCGATTGATTTTTATAAACTGTGTATGAAGGCCTTTGAGAATAGCGAGCATACAATTGTCATGTCTATTGGTAATAAAACAAAAATAAGTGATCTAGGCGAAATCCCTAAAAACTTCATTGTGAAAAACTATGTGCCTCAAACCGAACTGCTTACTTATACGAAACTATTTATTACACACGGCGGGATGAACAGTGTGCATGAAGGACTGTATAACGGGATTCCGCTCGTTGTAATACCGCAAAGTGCAGATCAGCCAGCAATCGCAAAGCAAGTGGAGAGTCTTGGAGCAGGAGTTCAATTACATATGAATGAATTAACCGTGGAGAAATTGCGTGAAAGTGTGGAGTTAGTTTTAAATAACCCTTCATATAAAGAGGCTGCTTTGAATTTGAAGGAATCATTCCGAACATCGGGTGGATATAAAGAAGCTGTTGATGAAATCTTTACATTTGTAGGTCAGTAATAAATATAAAGTTATACATGAAAAAAGTGTCTATATTAAATGATATAGACACTTTTCTGTTGTAAGAAGAGAAGAATTGTTTAAATGGAAAAAATGAAAATACTAAATGTGAATTTTGAGAACTAAGTCTACAATTTCTGCTGCACACTTTTATTTTATCCCGTATTAACCGACCGTAAAATCCCAACTAATTAAAGTTTTACTTTATGATTTCAGGATGTGGTTTTATATGTTAGTAATAATTTCACTGTTTCTGCACAACTTCTGCACATGCTTAGGCGAGTTCTATGTCATGATATATTCATAAAGTGAAATATTTCACAAGGAAAAAATATATTTTCACTGCGGTGTATGCATAATTAACACATACATCGGTACAAGTTTGTCTCTTGTTATTCTTTTACATCAAAGCCCACATTCCACTACAAAGTATAACAAGAAGGGGACATGAACATGAATAATCGATTTTTAAAACAACTACAAAATATGAAAATGAACAAAAAAAGTTTAGGAATTGTAGCATTAACAGCTGGAATTATTAGTACGACACTTATTCCTCAAAATGCTTATGCGCACGGTTTTGTTGAAAAGCCCGGTAGCCGATCCGCTTTATGTAGTCCAACTTATGGTGCGCTAAATGTAAACTGTGGAAGTGTTATGTATGAACCACAAAGTTTAGAAGCTCCAAAAGGGTTCCCACAAGGTGGTCCAGTAGATGGACAAATTGCTTCAGCAGGCGGAAAATTTGGTGGTATTTTAGATCAACAAACAGCAAATCGTTGGTTTAAAAATACAATCACTGGTGGGGAAAATACATTTACTTGGAAGTATACTGCGCCTCACTTAACGAGTAAGTGGCATTACTATATTACTAAAAAAGGATGGAATCCAAATAAAGCGCTAACAAGAGCAGATTTCGAACCAATTGGAACTGTACAACATGATGGTTCTGCAGCTTCAAATAATTTAACTCATAAAATCAATGTACCTACTGATCGTAGTGGATATCATGTGATTTTAGCAGTATGGGATGTAGCTGATACAGCAAATGCATTCTATAATGTAATTGATGTTAATCTTATTAATGATGTGAAACCAGACATAGAAGCACCAAGTATTCCAAATGGACTTCAGACGCAAAAAGTAACAGCGAATAGTGTAGAACTAACATGGAACGCTTCTACAGATAATGTAGGGGTAAAAGGATATCAAATCTTCCGTAACGGAGAGATGATTGATACAGTACCAGGGACTCATTTTATTGATAAGAAGTTACAACCAAGTACAGAATACTCTTATACTGTAAAAGCAATTGACGCAGCTGGCAATGTATCGACAGAAAGTACAGCGCTTACAGTAAAAACGACAGTTGAGACTCCTGATACAGAAGCACCAACACAACCAAAAGGATTACATAGTATGGGAACGACAGCGTCAAGTGTGGATTTAATGTGGAGTCCATCTGACGATAATATTGGTGTAGACCATTATGATATTTATAGAGAAACAGAAGGATCAATGAAAAAGATTGCAACATCCAATACAACTTCTTATTTGGATAAAAATCTGCTCGCTAATACTACTTATAAATATGTAGTGAAAGCTGTTGATGTAGCTGGAAATGAATCCGTACAGAGTGATATATTCACAATTACTACAAAAACCGAAAGCGCTTCATATGAAGCGTGGGATGCAAAAAAAGCATATAAAAAGGGAGATAGAGTTCTACACGAAGGAAAAGTATATGAAGCAGTCCAGAGTTATCAAGGAAATGGTGATCCAAACTGGATTTATGCATTATCATTATGGAAAACAGTGTAAGCTTTACTTAGGTATGAACTAAGAGATGATGGGCTTTGATGCAAAAGGTAATCTTGAGAATTCACTTTTCTATTAATAAAAAAGGGTAGTGTATGAATACATAAGATTCATATACTACCCTTTTTATTATGATAACATTTTCGTCATAAGTATGTGCGGAATGCCATCTTCCATAAATATATCAGAAGAAGTTTCATAGTCTAATTTTTTATAAAATCCTTCAGCTTGTGTTTGACCGTGTAGTTTCACTTTCGTAACTTGTTCGTTACGAGCAAGTTCTTCTAACGTTTGAATGATGACTTTACCTAATCCGTATGTACGATAATCTTTTAAAATACAAATACGTTCTAATTTTCCGACACCATCAACAAATCGTATACGACCTGTGCCTACAGGAAGTTCATGATAATAAACTAAAATATGTTTACATTGCTCTCCGATTTCATCGAATGTATCGAATTCATCTGCAAGAGGGACACCTTGTTCTTTTACAAATACTTCTTTTCGAATATGAAAGGCAGTTTCTAAATCAGCAAGTTTTGTTATAAGTTTGGATTGCAAAATGTTCAGTCCTTTCTAGTGTAATCAGTTTGCGTTTTCCTAGTATATCATAATAAAGCACTATTAAGAGAAGAAGAACATACTAAAAAGCCAACTTTAAAAAGTTAGCTTTTATTACAATTTCTTTATCCCATTTTTAGTACCAATAATTGCTGTACTCGTCATACTTATAAACAACCCTGTTTCAACTACACCAGTAATCATTTTTAATTGGGTGTGTAAATGGGCAGGATTAGAAATATGATTAGGGAATATACAATCGATAATCAGGTTATTGTTATCGGTTATATAAGTTTCATCATTTTTCAAACGTAACGTTGTTTGACACCCTAAAGACTGAATTTTATTTTCGGTTTGTTTCCATGAAAAAGGGATGATTTCAACAGGTAATGGAAAATTACCTAAATGTGTTACAAATTTCGATTCATCAGCAATGATAATTAGTTTTTTAGAGGAAGAGGCAACGATTTTTTCACGAAGTAATGCACCGCCACCGCCTTTTATAAGTTGTAAATTTGAATCAATTTCATCCGCTCCATCAATTGTAAGATCAAGACTTTGTACGTCGTTTAACGAAAGTAGGGGGATATTTAGTTGCTGTGCTAATGCTTCAGTTTCCTTTGATGTTGGTACAGCTTGAAATGATAATCCTTCTTTTACACGCTCACCTAATTTTTGTATTGTCCAATATACAGTAGAACCTGTACCAAGCCCAATCTTCATGCCATCATTTACAAAGTTAGCGGCATATTCGCCAGCGAGCTGTTTTAAATTCATCGCTTTACTCCGCCGGACGCGGCCCGGCATCAAGACCTGAATTTTCAACTGTAAGTACCGGACGAACGACTATATCTTTATGTACACGCATTTGACAAGATAATCGTAAATGATCTTCAATTCCTTTTTCCGTCATTGCATGTTTCTCATTCGCACTTGCTTCACAGAAATCACCTGCTAGTATTTCTACTCTACAAGTTGTGCAACGTGCATTCCCGCCGCAACGATGAAGAATGTTGACACCGCTATCTTCAATTGCTAATACTAACTTTATTCCTTCTTTCACATCAAAAGTTCCCGCACCTTCAATTGTTAATTTTGGCAAATTTGTTCCTCCTCACGTAAAATTGTACATAACATATTTATGACCGCGAATTATTGAACATAAACATTATTTTTTTATATCCCCGTAACTTTTTTTAATGTTGAATCGTTTATTAAGTAAGCGCTGAAAAGGAGTGGTTATTTTGTGCACAAAAGTAACTCATGTTTCAAAGAACCATATCGATATGAATCATTCAAATATAAACTTTTTAATTAAACAATATGGAGAGTTAAAAAGATACTGTACTTTTTTAACGAAAAACAAATGGGATGGGGAAGATCTCGCCCAAGAAACAGTGTGTAAAGTGCTTCAAAAATATAGAAATAAAGATATTTGTATGACACTCGTCTATAAAATAGCAAGAAATCGTTGGTTAGATCAGATGAAGTCTAAGTCTGTTCATGAAAAAATAAGAGGACAAATCACTTTTGAAGAACCACATGAGAACATTGCAGATTTGCATGAAATGGTAGGGAAAGTATTGTCTTCATTAAATGTACAGCAATCCGCAATTTTATTATTAAAAGATGTTTTTCAATATAGTATCGCTGATATTGCTAAAGTGTGTTCTGTATCAGAAGGTGCAGTGAAAGCTTCTTTATTTCGGAGTAGAAATAGGCTGAAAACTGTAAGTGAAGAAGGGATTGAGATAGTCGAATTCACAGAGGATATTGAAGTTGTTGTAACATCTATTCGTGAGGAAAGACCGGAATTATTAACGAAGCTTCTTCCGACAATAGATTTTACTAAGTTACCATCTAAACAGCCAGTCTTATTATTTAATGTGAAAAACCCTTCTTCCTACAGTTATATGCTTTACGCAGCATAACAAGTATTGGAGGGATTTAAAATGAATGCAATTCCATATGTAGTAGAACAAACAAAATTAGGAGAACGTTCCTATGATATATATTCAAGGTTATTGAAAGACCGCATTATTATTATCGGCTCAGAAATTAATGATCAAGTAGCGAGTAGTGTCGTAGCGCAATTATTATTTTTAGAAGCAGAAGATGCAGAAAAAGATATATTCTTATACATCAATAGCCCTGGCGGTTCAACGACAGCAGGTTTTGCAATATTAGATACGATGAATTTAATTAAACCAGATGTGCAAACGCTATGCATGGGCTTTGCGGCATCATTCGGTGCATTGTTATTATTATCAGGAGCAAAAGGAAAACGGTTTGCTCTCCCTAACAGTGAAATTATGATTCATCAGCCGCTTGGTGGTGCACAAGGGCAAGCAACAGAAATTGAAATAACTGCGAAAAGAATATTAAAGTTAAAGCATGATATTAATAAAATGATTGCAGAAAAAACAGGCCAACCGATTGAAAGAGTAGCACATGATACAGAAAGAGATTATTTTATGACTGCAGAAGAAGCGAAGGCATATGGGATTGTAGATGACGTTGTTACGAAAAAATAAGTTAAAAACAGGCTAGAGGATATGCTAACCCTCTAGCCTATTTTTATTAATCTTTTACCCATTCATCAACTAGCGCTTGATTCTTCTTAATCCATTTTCGCGCCGCTTCTTCGGGATCTTTCGTTTTATTTAACTCGACCATTAACGTACCAAGCTGTTCATCGTTCATTTTCCATTTGTCAAAGTATTTTATGATCTCCGGATGATCTTTTTCGAAACCTTTACGAACAGAGTAATAAATGTCATCTTTTTCACCATATACTTTCTTAGGGTCTTTTAAATATTTTAAGTCAAATTCTGAAAAGCCCCAATGCGGATTCCAAAGCGTAACAGCGATTGGTTTCTTTTTCGTATATGCTTTCTTTAATTCACTCATCATCGCAGCCTCAGAAGATTGGACGAGTTTTAGTTTAATATCATATTCCTTCATCGCCTTATTTGTTAAATTCATTAGACTGCTACCAGGTTCAATTCCGACGATTTTGTTATCAAGTTCATCTTTATGTGCATTTAAATCTTCAATACTGTTTATGTTTTTCGCATAAGAAGGGACAACTAAACCTAGTCCGGTTCCTTCATACCATTTTGATTTTAAGACAATATCATCTTTATAACGATCATTTAGTGGTTTATCTGTTACGGGTAGCCATACTTCTAAATTAGCATCAACATCACCGCGAGCAACACCAGTCCAAATTGCCGCTTTTTCTAAATACATGAGTTCAACTTTATAGCCTTTTTCTTCTAATAGAACTTTCCACATGTTTGCAGTTGCAATATTTTCTTTCCAACTTGTTACACCTAGTTTAATTTTTCCTTTCGAATTAGCATTTGTTGCATTACATGAAGTGAAAATCATAGTAATAAATAATGCAAGGCATATAAACCAAATTTTCTTTCGCATCGAAAACCTCCTAAGTAACGTTTGCCTTATAAAATAAATGTATAAGTAAGCATTCTTATTATGAACGGAAACGAGAATTTTAAAGAAATCTTATGAATGTCATTTTTATGTAATATTTCTTTGTAAAATCGCAACACTATGTGAATAGATGGGTAGAAAAGGAGTAGTGACATGGATAATACAAAGGTGCGTGTTGAAAACGTAACAAAAGTATTCGGGAAACATCCGCAAAGGGCCCTTTCCTTATTAAAAGAAGGAAAAAGTAAATCGGAAATTTTAAAAGAGACAGGAATGAACGTTGGGGTGAAAAAAGCAACGTTTGAAGTTTACTCTGGAGAGATTTTCGTTATTATGGGTTTGTCTGGTAGCGGGAAATCTACGCTAGTTCGTATGTTAAATCAATTGATTAAACCAACTGCAGGTCATATATACATAGATGGTGAAGACATCGCAACGATGGGAAAAGAAGAGTTACGGAGAGTAAGAAGAACGAAAATGAGTATGGTATTTCAGAAATTCGCTCTATTTCCGCATCGTACAGTTATACAAAATGTTGCATATGGTTTAGAAATACAAGGAGTTCCGGTTGAAGAGCGAGAGAAAAAAGCGTTAGAATCGCTACAGTTAGTAGGACTCGATCATCATAAAGATAATTACCCAAGTCAACTTAGTGGTGGTATGCAACAGCGCGTTGGAATCGCAAGGGCACTAACGAATAATCCAGATGTATTACTAATGGACGAGTCATTCAGTGCATTAGATCCACTTATTCGAAAAGAAATGCAAGATGAATTGTTAGAGTTACAAGATAAAATGGAAAAAACGATTATATTTATTACGCATGATTTAGACGAAGCGCTTCGAATTGGAGATCGTATCGCATTAATGAAAGATGGAGAAATCGTCCAAATTGGAACACCAGAAGAAATTATGATGAGCCCCGCTAATGAATTTGTAGAAAAGTTTGTTGCGGATGTGAATTTAGGAAAAGTAATTACGGCGGAGTCTATTTTAAAACGACCAGAAACTTTATTAATTGATCGTGGACCTCGTGTAGCACTTCAAATTATGAGGAATGCAGGTGTTTCAACTGTATATGTTGTAAACAAAAAGTATGAGTTTTTAGGTATATTAACTGCGGATGATGCGAGTAAAGCAGTACAAAAACAGTGGCCGATTGCTGATTTATTACTTAATGATATTCCGCATGTGTATTTGGATACTTTACTGGAAGAGACATATGCAAAAATGGCAGAGATGAAATATCCGTTACCAGTAATCGATGAGAAGAAAAGGCTAAGAGGAATTATTAAACGTGAAAGTGTCATTCAAGCTCTTGCAGGAAACATTGAGGAAGAGGTGAAAGACGATGAATAGTATACCGCGGATTCCATTAGGGGAATGGGTCGACTCATTTGTTGCAAGTTTATATGAGCACTTTGAAGGCTTATTCCGAGGATTCTCTTATATTATTGGCGGATTTGTTGATTTACTCACTAATTTTTTAACAATAATACCCGCCATATTGATGATTATTATCTTATGTTTCCTCATTTGGTACACAACGAGGAAATTATCTTTAGTCATTTTTACGCTTATTGGATTATTATTTATTTTGAATATTAACTACTGGGCACAAACGATGCAAACATTGGCACTCGTACTTACGTCTGTTATTATTTCAATTATTGTCGGAATTCCAATTGGTATATTAGCATCTCAAAATGAACGTTTCTCAAAATTTTTAAAACCAACATTAGATTTTATGCAAACAATGCCTGCATTCGTATACCTTATTCCAGCGATTACATTTTTCGGAGTAGGTGTAGTACCTGGAATTATTGCATCAGTAATCTTTGCAATGCCACCGACAATTCGTTTTACTGACTTAGGAATTAGACAAGTTCCAGAAGATTTAATTGAAGCAGCGAATGCATTTGGATCCACAGCATCACAAAAACTATTTAAAGTACAATTACCACTTGCAACCGGAACGATTATGGCTGGTGTGAACCAAAGCATTATGCTTTCGTTATCGATGGTTGTAACAGCATCACTTGTAGGAGCTCCAGGACTTGGAGTTGATGTATATCGCTCTGTAACACAAGTTAATATCGGAATGGGATTTGAAGCTGGATTAGCTATCGTAGTAATCGCAATTATATTAGATCGAATTACACAAGGGTTCCATACGAAAAGAAAATAATGAATAAAAAACACACTTTTATAATACAAAGTGTGTTTTTTATTGCATCCAGATCACATACGAACGATAACAGAACCTCCAGCTGGTGCACAAACTTGGTTTTTTTGTTGTTCCATTGATTTAATTAATTGATTATTTTCCTCGATTAATGAGATTAATTTAGTTAATTGATTTTCAAGACTTGCAATACGCTGCATCATATATTGTGAATCATGATGCAATGTATTCCTTGCGGGATGAGGGGAATAAACATACTGTTGATTTATATTTGGATTCCAATGAGGATACATTTGAATCGTTCCTCCTTCAATAAATTACGAAGCTTTCTTATAGTAAATGCCTATGTATAATTAATAGTTACTTGAAAATTTTCCAATATAAAAGGAGTATGTACAGAAAATGGAAAATATTATATGTGAAGTTACAGTACATTTTTTGGAAATATTTAAGTGAGATAGTGCGTATATTAATACATTCAAGTAAATGTATGTTATTTAGGGAGAAATGGTGGGAGGAGATGTGATTTTGGCTAAAAATAAAAAAAGAAATGATGCTTTGGCAATAGGTGTCGGTATAGGGGTTGTAATTGGTGTATTTCAAGGGCACTTTACAAATAATTTAGTAATAGGAATTGTAATTGGGATTATAATTGTGATTGCGTTTTTGAAGAAATAATGAGATGTAAATTCATTTCAAAAATTGTTGTATCAAAAGAATGAAAATTCGGAATATGAAACCTGTTTTTCCTTTTTTTGTGATATTATATATGAAAAGGAAGGTGATGGATATGTCAACAAACAATCAAATAGAACAAAACTGTTTCATTTGCAAAAAACATATAGGAAATATTATAGTTCCAGGTGGAGCTATTTACGAAGATGAACTCGTTTACGTTGGACATGTCCACTGGGATAGTGAAGAAACATACCTGGGTTATGTAATGATAGATATAAAAAGACATGTACCTGGCCTTGCTGAACTAACAGATGAAGAAGCGAAAGCGTTCGGACTTATAACAAGTAGAGTAAGTAAAGCGCTAAAAGAAAGCGAAGGTGCAGAGCATATTTACACTTTTGTTTCAGGAAATGGTGTACCACATATGCATATGCACATTATTCCGCGTTATCCGAATACACCAAAAGAGTTTTGGTCACCAACCGAGATAGCGAAATGGACTGGCGCACCATATGGTGACGAAGAGAAAATAAAAAAACTATGTGAAAGAATACGAAAGTATATGGTAAATGAGTATGCATACAACAAATAATACACAATATTCATGGGTTGGAAATATAGAAATGTGTTTAGGAGAAATTTCAGTTAAACAATATGGTGATATTGTACTTGGTAAATATGGCGGGAATAAAAGTGCTGGAGCGAAAAAGAATGAAGATGGTGCATTAGTTTGGTCAAATGGTGAATGGGAATTTGCAGCTATATTAGATGGACATAATAGTGCAGAAAGTGTTGATTTAGTAGTAAATACAATCCAAAAAGAATATGAAAATATAAAAGTAATTTTGAATGAACCAATTAATACAGTGTTTCAATCTGTTGAAAATCATATACTGACAATTTTTCAGTCATCTTCATTTAAGGAAAAGTGCAAAAAAATTAAAGGTGAAACAGCTTGCTTATTATGTGTAAGGAAAGAAAATTATATATGGTGGCTTTCTATCGGTGATTGTTTAGTGTATGTATTTCATGAAGAGTTACATAAGTTAGGACAATATGCATTAAATCAACGTCATTTTTACGAATGGATTGGAAATGTAAACACATTTGATTTACCTGTTCCTTGCTATTCATCAGGTATTCGTGAATTACGTACTGGAAAGAACCGAATTGTAATGGTGACAGATGGAGTATTAGAATGCGGGGAACGCCGATATGAAATACCTGTAAATTTGTATAATGCTATGAACAGAAATGATAAAACACTTAAAGAAAATATTCACAATGTTTTAGAACACGTGCATCATCAGTTGGGACGTGATAGTGCGACAATTATTAGTTGGGACGTAGAAAATAAAAGGAATGCTACGTATCCGAGTGATCAGCCGGAGAAAAGGTAAAGGAGGAAACATCACTGTTTTGGGTTAAAGGAATTTTATTAATAGTATGGATTATATCCTTAGTTGTTGTTGAAAAAGTAGTGAGGAAAAAACTAAATATACCGAAACAAACAGACTGGAATAGTAAATATGTAAACAACTTTCATAAATGGGGCACTAGGGCTCTTATTATTTCTTATATAATTTTTACGATGATATGTGCTACTTTAAATCCCGTTTATATTAGTAATTTACCCATTTTATTTTTAATAACTTTATACTGCTTTCAATCATTTATGGAGTGGAAATTTGATAAAGAATCGAGGGAATATGTCATTTCTTTAGGAACGGTTCCGCTATTAGTAATAACAGGAATTATTCTTAATTTTTTCTTTTATACCTATTGGATTTAATCATATGTGGAATGAATGGGGAGACAAAATGAAAAATCCTAAATTACGTGCTGAAGCAATGATTTTAAATGAAGATCATTCTAAAGTACTTGTACAATGCGATGAAAATGAATCATTTTATCGTTTTCCAGGTGGCTCTATTGAATTTGGTGAAACGTCAAAAGAAGCAATAATTCGAGAGTTAATAGAAGAATACGATTTGAAAGTTAATGTTCAAGAGTTAGTAATTGTAAATGAACACATTTTTGATTGGGACAACGAAAAAAGTCATCATTGTACATTGATACATTGGGGACTGTTGAAAAAATCATTACAAATGAAATAAGGCATAAAGAGCATGAGGATATTATATTAATTTGGAAAAGTCTAGAGGAATTACAGGAGAAGCCGACATATCCTGAAGGCATCATAAGTTATTTAGAAGAGGATAACCGTAATATAGTCCAATTTATTTCAAGTAATTAAATGAAATAACTAATAAACAAGAAACCATTTACTACTAAATGGTTTCTTGTTTATTTAAGCATTTATTTTAGTTAATATAGATGTAATGAAATTAGTTTTATCCTCTGCATACTTATGTTTATCAGTAGGGTTAGCTTGTGAAAGTTGAATCTTTAACTGTTCATACTGCATGCGTGCAGTTTTATTGTCTATTAAGTAATCACGAAATTGTAATTGTTCTATTAAATATGTATTCCCTTGTTCATACATATGAATTTGATGAGTTCTTGGTTCACCTTTATTAAAATAGTATCTTTCGGGTAATACTTCTTTTCTATATTTATAGTTTAGTAGTTCTAACTTTTTAATACAATGTATACCGTCCGTATAATTTTCTAATTCAATTGCTATATCAATAATTGGCTTTGCACTTAAATATGGAATAGAAGTACTACCAATATGGTGTATCGCTAAAATATGTTCGCCAATTTGTTCCTCAATGAGTTGTTTCTCTTTCATAAACTCAATTTCCCATTCTTCAGTCCACGGCACTAAAAACACTTTCCCATACGGTAAACCTAACATTTAATTAGCATCCCTTTCAAAATAGTTTTCAAAAAGTTTATTACATTTTCTTAAAGCTTCTCAAAACAAGGTGTTCCCACAATCTCCAAGGAAGAATCTTCTTCGCAAAGATCATAAATTTCACACCTTTACCAATTGGATATCGTAAATTTGTACGCTTAGATTCAGCAATTTCTACAATTTTATTAGCAACATCTATCGGATTACCGAATGTATCACTACCGCTATTAATATGTTTTTGTATTTTATCCATATACTCTTTGTAAGGAGATGTTGTATCAGATTGGTTTTCAGCTAGTTGTTTCCCAACCTCCCATATGTTTGTGTTATAAGAACCTGGTTCAATTAAAGCAACATCTATTCCGAAAGGTTTTACTTCTAAGCGAAGCGATTCACTCCAGCCTTCTAATGCATATTTTGAAGATACATAAGGAGATAAGCCAGGGAATCCAACTTGGCCGCTAATGCTGCTTATATTGATGATTTTTCCAATTCTTTGTTTTCTCATATACGGTAAGACAAGTCGGGTAATTGATATAGCTCCAAATAGGTTCGTTTCAAATTGTTTACGGTATTCCTCTACTGGAATTTCTTCTACAAAGCCGCCATTTGCATATCCTGCATTATTAACAAGTAGGTCTACTTTTTGTATTTCTTTTAAAAATAATTGGAAGTTATGTATAGAGTTTTGATCGGTTACATCTAATTGTTGAATTTTTATTTTTTGTTGTAAGTTGAGTTGAGTAGCTTGAGATAGTAAGTTTACTTGTTTTTCAAGGTTCCGCATTGTAGCAATAACTAAATAATCTTTTTTTGCGAGTTCGAGTGTAGTTAATAGTCCAAATCCACTTGAGGCTCCTGTAATTATTGCGATTTTTTTATTCATTTTCCGCCAGCTTTCTTTTTCTTTTATCATAACGAGTTATGATAAGAAAATCTATTATTCTTACATTCAGTATGAAATCAATTTGTATGTAAAAAAGGGGATTATAGGGAATGAGCGTATATAGAGTAGTGTATATTAATATGATAATGAAATGAGGGAAGAAAAATGGTCCATGTGAAGGATGTATTAGCAGATCAATTGTTGGCGAATGCAAACGATCCCAGTTGGTATATTCCATTTTCAGATGCAGTTAAGGGTTTGTCTGAGAGGGAAGCTTTCTGGAAACCGAATGAAGAGAGTAATAGTATAGCCGAAATCGTACAACATTTACTGTATTGGAACTCTACGTGGCAAACTAGGTATAAAGAATCAAATGTGAATGCAGTACCCGCTATTGGAGATAATAACAAAAGTTTTATGCTTTCAGATAATCAAACTTTCGATGAATTACGGGAAAAACTACTAAAAAAACTGTTACAATGGAAAAATCTTATAAATGAAGAAAAGGTTGAAAGTGATGTAGTAGGATTTCCTGTTTCTGCAAAGTGGTGGGAAGTGTTAGCGAATGTAACAACTCATAATGCATATCATATT
This sequence comes from Bacillus sp. B2-WWTP-C-10-Post-4, assembly GCF_009183805.1. Taxonomy (NCBI): domain Bacteria; kingdom Bacillati; phylum Bacillota; class Bacilli; order Caryophanales; family Bacillaceae; genus Bacillus; species Bacillus sp. B2-WWTP-C-10-Post-4. Next base: position 22,945 of record NZ_WEII01000062.1, read on the forward strand.
GGCCAAATTATTTACATCCGAAAATTACAGCAGAGCTTTGATAATGAATAAAATAATAGTTCTCAAATTAGGTGAACAAAAGTGGACAAAACGAGACAGATGTCTCATTTTGTCCACTTTTTTATTATGAAAGAAAAGAGAAAACCTATTAAATCAAGGATTAGAATTTGGCACGGTACTTGCAATATAACAGACGAACAAGAAAATAGGAGGGCTGGACATGTTAAAAACAACTGAAAGTAAAGGGAATGAAATTACGAAAGAACAAGCTCGTTGGATGTACGAAAAAATGTTAGAGATTCGTAAGTTTGAAGATAAGGTGCATGAATTGTTCGCACAAGGCGTTTTGCCAGGTTTCGTTCATTTATACGCAGGTGAAGAAGCGGTAGCAGTTGGTGTATGTGCCCACTTAACGGATAGTGACAGTATTACAAGTACACATAGAGGTCATGGACATTGTATCGCAAAAGGTTGTGATTTAAACGGTATGATGGCTGAACTTTTCGGGAAAGCGACAGGATTATGTAAAGGTAAAGGCGGTTCCATGCATATTGCGGATTTAGATAAAGGAATGCTTGGTGCTAATGGCATTGTAGGCGGGGGTTTCCCACTTGCTTGCGGTTCAGCATTGACAGCTAAATATAAAGTAACAAAAGATGTAAGTGTTTGTTTCTTCGGTGACGGAGCAAATAATGAAGGAACATTCCATGAAGGGGTTAATTTAGCGGCGATTTGGAAGTTACCAGTTATTTTTATTGCAGAAAATAACGGTTACGGTGAAGCAACTACCTTTGAATATGCTTCAAGTTGTGATTCTATTGCGGATCGTGCAAAAGCTTATAATATTCCAGGCGTTCAAGTAGATGGAAAAGATCTTCTAGCTGTATATAAAGCTGCTGCAGAAGCAGTGGAACGTGCGCGTAATGGTGATGGTCCAACAATTATTGAATGTATGACATATCGTAATTACGGTCATTTTGAAGGTGAAGCGCAAACATATAAAACATCAGAAGAAAAAGAAGAACATTTAAATGAAAAAGATGCGATTGTGAATTTCCGTAAGCATTTAATTCATGAAGGTTTATTAACGGAATCTGAACTTGTTGATATGGAAAAAGCAGTAGATGATGCAGTACAAAGATCCATTGAATTTAGTGAAAATAGTCCATACCCAGACGATGAAGAATTATTAAAAGCTGTATACGTTTCTTACAAATAAGAGGAGGGTGAAAAATTATGACTAGAACAGTAAGTATGTCAACTGCAATTAATGAAGCGATGAAAATCTCAATGCGTCGTGATGAAAATGTAATTTTAATAGGTGAAGATGTTGCAGGCGGTGCACAAGTTGATCATCTGCAAGATGATGAAGCTTGGGGTGGTGTTCTTGGGGTTACGAAAGGACTTGTACAAGAGTTTGGCCGAAATCGTATATTGGATACACCAATTTCTGAAGCGGGTTATATGGGAGCTGCGATGGCAGCTGCTGCAACTGGGTTACGTCCGATAGCTGAGTTAATGTTTAATGATTTTATCGGTAGTTGTCTTGACCAAGTATTAAACCAAGGTGCGAAATTCCGTTATATGTTTGGAGGTAAAGCAAAAGTACCCGTTACAGTACGTACGATGCATGGTGCTGGTTTTAGTGCAGCAGCTCAGCATTCACAAAGTTTGTACGCATTATTTACGAGCATACCAGGTATTAAAGTTGTTGTTCCTTCCACGCCGTATGATGCAAAAGGCTTATTATTAGCAGCAATTGAAGATGATGATCCAGTAATCTTCTTTGAAGATAAAACACTTTACAATATGAAAGGTGAAGTGCCGGAAGGGTATTATACAATTCCTTTAGGAAAAGCAGATATTAAACGAGAAGGTTCTGATGTAACAATTGTCGCAATCGGAAAACAAGTTCATACAGCACTTGCAGCTGCAAAGCAATTATCGAAAAAGGGGCTTGAAGTAGAAGTAATTGATCCACGATCTTTATCACCGCTTGATGAAGATACTATTTTATCATCTGTTGAAAAAACAAATCGTCTTATCGTTATTGACGAAGCGAATCCAAGATGTAGTATCGCAACAGATATTGCGGCAATTGTAGCGGATAAAGGTTTTGATTTGTTAGATGCACCTATTAAACGAATTACAGCACCACATACACCTGTTCCGTTCTCACCACCACTTGAAAAGTTGTATTTGCCAACGCCAGAAAAAGTAATTGAAACTGTATCAGAAATGATTGGAGACCAATCTTTATTACATGTGTAATAAAACGATGAGAAGGGAGAGAGACACATGGCTGTAGAAGTTGTAATGCCGAAGTTAGGTATGGCGATGAAAGAAGGTATTATTACGAGCTGGAATATTAAAGCAGGCGATAATGTAGCAAAAGGAGAACTGATTGCTAGTATTAATTCAGAAAAAATTGAAACGGAAATTGAAGCGCCAGCTGATGGTACGGTACTTGATATAGCTGTAAGTGAAGATGAAGGAGTGCCGCCTGGTACTGTAATTTGCTACATCGGTAAACCGAATGAAAAAGTAGAAATGCAGGAAAGCACACATGTTATAGAAGAAAAAACATCTAATATAGAAGTACAAAATATACAAAATCAAGAACCAAATGGGAAAGAAGTATCGAAGCAAAGAATTAAAATTTCACCTGTAGCGAAGAAAATTGCAAAGTCTGAAAATCTGGATATCAAGGCATTAGTTGGTACAGGTCCTGGCGGAAGGATTACAAAGGCAGATGTATTAAAGGTGCTAGAAGAAAGAGTAGCAAATCCAGAAGTACCTGAACAAGAAGAAAGTACAGTCGTTCCTGTTACTGGTATGAGAAAAGCAATTGCGAGTCGTATGCATGCAAGCTTACAAAATAGTGCGCAATTAACATTAACGATGAAAGTAGATGTTACAGATTTAGTTGCATTACATAAAGACATAGCGGAAGTTGTACAAAAACGATACGAAAACAAACTAACCATTACGGATTTCGTTTCTCGTGCTATTGTATTAGCGCTTAGAGAGCATAAAGAAATGAACAGCGCTTATATAGATGATGCAATTCATCAATTTGAACATGTGCATTTAGGCATAGCAGTCGCATTAGAAAAAGGATTAGTCGTTCCAGCTATTCGCTTTGCAAATAATTTATCTTTAGTAGAGTTGTCTAAAGAGATTAAGGATATGGCACAAAAGGCGCGAGCAGGTAGCTTAAGTAGTGATGATATGCACGGAACGACATTTACAATTAGTAATTTAGGTAGCTTTGGTATTGAATATTTCACACCTGTATTAAATACACCTGAGACTGGTATTTTAGGTATTGGCGCAATTGAACATGTTCCTGTATATAAAGGGAAAAAATTAAAAAAAGGTAGTATGTTACCTTTAAGTTTAACATTCGATCATCGTGTACTAGACGGTGCACCAGCAGCTGCATTTTTACGCACAATTAAATATTATTTAGAAGAACCTATAACAATTCTTTTATAAAGAGAAGGTGAGAGAATGAGTAAATTAGTTGTAATTGGAGGCGGACCAGCTGGATATGTAGCGGCAATTACCGCGGCTCAAAATGGAAAAGAGGTCACTCTTATTGATGAAGCTGACCTTGGCGGAACGTGTTTAAATGTTGGGTGTATGCCGACGAAATCATTGTTAGAAAGTGCAGAAGTGCATGACATTGTGAGAAAAGCGAATGATTATGGGGTTACGCTTAATACAGGAAGTATATCAATTGATTGGGATCAAATACAGGCAAGGAAATCACAAATCGTAATGCAACTCGTCCAAGGAATACAATATTTAATGAAGAAAAATAAAATTAAAGTTATAAAAGGAAAAGCGAAATTCGAAACGGATCATCGTGTGCGAGTTGTACAAGGAAATAAAGAAGAAGTAGTGGATGGAGTGAGGTTTATTATCGCAGCTGGTTCCGAACCTACAGAATTACCATTCGCTCCGTTTGATGGAAAATGGATTTTAAATAGTAGCCATGCGATGTCTCTTGAGAGTGTACCATCTTCATTGTTAATCGTTGGCGGTGGTGTAATAGGATGCGAGTTTGCAAGCATTTATAGTCGCCTTGGGACAAAAGTTACGATTGTTGAAATGGCACCGCAATTATTACCAGATGAAGATGAAGATATCGCACATATTTTAAGAGAGAAATTAGAAAGTGATGGCGTAGAAATATTTACAGGAGCTGCTTTAAAAGGATTAAATAATTATAAGAAGCAAGCTTCATTTGAATATGAAGGTAGTATCCAAGAAGCTAACCCGGAATATGTTCTCATTTCTGTCGGCCGAAAACCACGTGTACAACAATTAGATTTAGAAAAAGCAGGGGTTCAGTTTTCAAATAAAGGGATTGCTGTGAACGAACATATGCAAACGAACGTATCACATATTTACGCAGCTGGTGATGTGATCGGTGGAATTCAGCTTGCTCACGTTGCCTTCCATGAAGGAACGACAGCAGCATTACACGTAAGTGGAGAAGACGTGAAAGTAAATTATCACGCTGTGCCTCGATGTATATACACAGCTCCAGAAATAGCTAGTGTCGGGTTAAGTGAAAAAGGTGCAAGAGAACAATATGGTGATATTCTCATCGGAGAATTTCCTTTTACAGCGAACGGAAAAGCTCTTATTTTAGGAGAACAAGTAGGGAAAGTAAAAGTCATTGTGGAACCTAAATACCAAGAAATTGTAGGGATTTCTATTATCGGTCCTTATGCAACTGAACTTATTGGTCAAGGAACCGTAATGATTCATACAGAAGTTACCGCTGATATAATGAGAGATTATATTGCAGCACATCCAACTTTATCTGAGGCGATTCATGAAGCGTTAATGCGAGCAGTAGGACATGCTGTACATGCTTAAATAGAAATATGATAAACCACTATTCTCTAAATGAAAGAGAGAATAGTGGTTTGAATTTTTATAGAAGAAATTAAATGTCTTATTACTATTTAATTTCAATCGCTGAAGTAATATCGTTCCAATCAGCAGCTAAATTAGCAGTTTTACCGTACCAATCAGCATGTTTAAATAAAACGCCTTTTCCATATCCTTGTGTTGAAGTGTGCTCCCAAAGTGTCGTTGAATAACTTGCAGAAGGTGACGCTGTACTTACAGAAGAAATTCTGTCATTCCAGCTAGACGGTAAGTTTTTAAATCCGCTGCTCCAGTAAATGTATTGGCCACCTTTATCTTTATGTTCATAAAAATCAGTACTACCAGCACCGCTACCTAAAGGATTAATTTTATTTTTAATTGCTTTTTTATCCTTTTCAATATACGCATCTAATGTTTCACGACTAGTAAAACCATAAGCTAGCCAATCCCCATTTTCATTTTGCTCTGGTAATACCATAGTAATTTGGATATTTTTCTTATCCTGATCATTTAATTTTGCAAATGAATTAACATTTTGTTCATCCACTTTTAAATAATCAAATGACTTAATTGTGTTGCTTTTTTCTTCAGCACTTACCGCACCTAGTCCTCCAGTTAATGCAAAACCCGCTACTAATGTTCCTGCTACTAAATTCTTCAACATATAACCATCCCTTTTTGTTTGAATTTTTGTACAGGTGAATCTTGTACAGCTAAAATGTATTCTAATTTTATACTTTTGTAAATATTCTGAAGTTTTAGAAATAATAGGCGGAATATTTACAGTTTTACATTTTTTCTTTAGAAAAAATAGTTATTGGAATGATATAATAAGTGGATATAT
>NZ_WEII01000063.1:0-27579 GCF_009183805.1 Bacillus sp. B2-WWTP-C-10-Post-4
GTTGCAATTAATTTATGCTTCATTAAAATAAACACCTCTACCATTGTATTTATCAAATTGAAATTTTCTATTTTTATATTTACATGTTTGTAATAATAATAAAATCGTATTATCACGCATTCAATTTAATGTAACGAGTATAGTTACTTATATACACAAGTGTCAATGAATGTCTTTTACAAAAATGTATAATATTTACATATATTTGAATTTCCCTGATCTTATAATCGACTTATGCATATGGTAGATTTAATAGTTAACTTTCTTTTCAATAGTGTAAGTTTCTTGAATTTAATGCTTTATTTTTTACTCTATTAGATATGGATTCACATTACTAATCTAATTAAATTAGATTTCTTTACGCACCCTCTTCTGAATCCCACACTTCAGTAAATTGAAAACCTTTTAATTCACTCTCTAAAATTGCATTTTTGAATTGATCTGATACTAAAAGATAGTTAGGATGTACCTTCCCATTTACATTCAATTTAAAAATCAGTTCGTGCTGGACAACATAAGGAATAAATACAAATTTTTTACATCCTATTATTAAACCTGAACTTAACTTATCAAAGATTGTTTTATTAGTATCAAGTGCTTCCAACACCCTTAAAACATGCATAGCATAGTATTTTTTGTTTGTTTGTTTATGAATTAATGGTAAAAATTCAATATTATCTCCTACTGTAGGCTCTAAAACATTCTTGGCTTTTTCACTAATTATTTGTACACCAGACTTTCCCCAAAAAATAGGAGAATCGCTTGATTTCCCTTCATCTGTTACCTCAATAAACTTAGGCGTCCATGAATCTGACAAACTCACCATAGAATTAAAACTAGTTTTAAAATATTTTTTATCCTCTTCATAGTTCAATAATTGAAAGGTTTCATAATCATCAGTCGAGCTTTTTAATTGCCAAATCTTCATATATATTCTCCTTTATTATTACCATTTATTTAGTTAGTTGTTTCTTGGGTTCATTTAATCGTAAATTACCTTCTGATAAATCTCTTCCTATTCCATGTAACACTGTTTTGTTTCAAATTCCTTATTTAATTCTTGTAAAAAAATAAAAAACAAACTAACCTTTAAAATGTTAGTTCGTTTTTTATAAATTATTAAATTAATATCAGGCATTTAAAAATGAATTTCAAATTATGTTTAACATTAATTATTTTTATCCATTGGTATTGTATTTAGTGCTAAACCAATAGATCCTAATTTTTCAATTATTTTTTTTGCTTTACCATATGGAGCCCCTTTTACTAATGTAAAAGGAAGGTTTTTCGATCCTTTTAATAGTTCCCCTGTTGAAATATCAAGTGCGAGTACACTTTTTATCTTTACTAAATCTTTTAATCCTCCATTAGGAATTTCTATTAACACTATATTACACGTATCAGGGATTTCTTCTTTTATTTTCTGTATTTTTTGATTCAAACAACCCGTATTTACCCATTCAATAAAATCTAATGTAACTACAGTGGCATGATTTGGATTCATATCACCAGAATCAACAGCCCTTACTTCTCGTACATCTGCACCTTGCAACATTAAAAAAACATTGCCACTACCATCATCACCAATAGCAACATAACCATTTGCATATTCTACTACTTCCCAAGTCTCATTTCGTTCTATAATATCATCAGTACCATAAATTATTAATCCTCCACCTATAGAAAAACCATTTGTATACTTCAATAAATCTTTATGTACATTTGATAATTTAACTTTCATTACATCTTCTATTTCTTGAATTTCAAAATCATTAGCTGGCTTATTTTTTATTAGACCAGAAACATTAGATAAATTTATCATTTTTTCACAAAACCTCCCAAACTATCAAAATATTTATAAGCATCTACCAATACTTTTCTTGCAGTTTTCTGATCAACTCCTGCCTCAATCATTTCTCTATACCTTACATTAAATTCATAATTTATATCAGTATCCTATCCTTCAAGCCTTCTTCGCTTTCTTTGCATAGCAGAAATTTTCGCATGAGGTAAACCAGAACTTGATGGTAAAAGTATTGTTTGTGCTTTCTTTTCGTTATAATCAAATCCATCATTAATATTATGTAATTTTATTAAATTTCTTTACAAAAGTTCTTCTGAATCCCATATTTCAATAAATTTAAAACCCTTTAAATCACTTTGTTCAATAAGAATCTTCAATTCGTCTAAAATAAAAACAGCCGTGGGATGAATTTTTCCATTTATATAAACCTTAAAAATCATCTCATTTTGAACAGTATTACTATCAAATGCGAATTTTTCGCATCCTATTATTAAACCTGTAATCAGTTTTTTTTAAATTGCTTTATTACTATCAATTGCATCAAGTACATTCAACACGTGGACCAAGTAATATACCTCACTAGTTGAATTGCGTAAGAGTGGTAAAAATTCAACATTATCACCTATTAAAGGTTTAAGTACTTGCTTGGCTTTTTCACTAATCATTGGAGCACCAGTTCCTCCCCAAAATTTAGGGAAATCACTATGAATATCTCCTTCAATACACTATATATATTTCCCCATGAATTTGCTAAATGAGTTACTGAATTTATTTTTCCATCAATATATTTTTTGTGATCTTCTTCAAAATTTAATAACTGGAAAGACTCATAGTTATCTAATACACTCTTTAATCCCCATATTTTCATGCTTATTCCCCTTAACTATTCTTTTATCTTCTAAAGTAAAATAGAATATTACGTAACAAAAAATTGTTTACTACTAGTTACTTTGTGATTCTAAAATATATCTTGAATATGAATTACCATCATTTTCTATACTTATTCATAATAAAAAGCTTATACAAGTGCATAAGCTTTTTTTACTCTATTAGATATGGGTTCACATTACTAATCTAATTAAATTAGATTTCTTTACGCACCCTCTTCTGAATCCCATACCTCAACAAATTCGAAACCTTTTAAATTGTTTTCTAAAACTTTATTTCTAAATTCATCAGATACTAAGACAGTAGAAGAATGTAATCTTTGATTTAAGAATGTTTTAAATATTATCTGCCCCTCAACTTTATTGGCTAAAAATGCGTATTTTTCGAACCCTATTATTAACCCTGTACTTAGTTTTTCCAAAACTGCTTTATTGTAGTTAATTGCATCAACTGTATTTAGAACGTTTATTAGGTAATAAACTTCACTTGTAACATCATGAATTAATGGAAGGAACTCAACATTATTACAGATTAGAGGCTCTAATATTTCTTTTGCTTTTCTGCTAATCATTGGTGTACCAAGTTCTCCCCAGAACATAGGACAGTCACTTTTTTTATCACCTTCTACACATTCAATAAAAATTTCCCCCCACGAATCAGACAGTTTTATTGCCAAATCAATTTTCCCATCAAAATATTTTTTACGGTCTTCTTTTAAATTTAGTAGCTGAAAAGATTGATAGTTATCAAATAAGCTTTTTAATTGCCAAATTTTCATACCTTTTTACTCCTTCAGAATTTAATTATTAAGTATCTATGATTGGTTAAATTAATTTAGTTTTAAACTACCATCCAATAACCTCTCTCTTATACTATGCAAGGCAGCAACTGCATCTTCTTGATTACCCCCAAAGCGTTTCACTTCACTTAATACTCTGTATACTTCCCTTATATACTCTGGACTATGATTACCTATATGTAGCGCTTCAGTAGTCACATAATCGTTCACTTTATAGGGTAAAAATACTCCATTAGCGGCTGAATCATGGCGTATTTCAAACTCTTCTAATAGCTCTTGCACTTGTTTCGCCCTTTTATCCTTCCAAGGTGCAATATGATGTGTTGCATTAGGATATGGCGGTGTTTCAACTCCTGCATCTTTAAGTTCTGCACGCAGTTTTTGAGATGCTGAATAGGAATCGGGATATTCATTTTTCATCTCAACTCTATCAAAAACTTTATCTGCATAGTCCTGAATTACTTCTTGTACATCTTTAACTTTACTTCTTCCACCAGTTTTTGAAAACATAAATGTTTCACGAGCTTTGCGTAAAACTTCAAATGTTTTTATTTGATTGCTTCCAAATCCACTTGCACCTGCAAATGCCAACCGATCCGTCAGTGGCAATTTATTTGCGAAAGAAGACATTCCTGTAGAGAATTTTGCACCTTTTGCTAATGTAGTAACTTTACTTATCCCCTTATCACCAATAAGTCCAAGTCCAATTTGTGTAAAAGCATAACTTCCCCACTTAGCACGACTTTCAGCGTCTCCATTTATTACATCATTAATAAACGAATCTGATAATGTGTTCCACATAGCAGGTAAGGTTTCATTTAAATGAGTAAAAGCGTACCCCATGTTCTCCCATGTTTCCCATTTACCAAGTGCCACAACACCATCTATTGTATCTTCAACTGCTTGACCCGTACCTGCTAAAATACCATCTATAATTTGTTCAGAAGTAGATTTTTCAGGAGGTTTCTTGCACACCGCTCCCTCTTCTATTGATCCTTCCTTTAAAAGATTATCAACTTGACGGTTTCTTTCATCAGCAATTTCTTGGATCGAAACGGTCCAATCCATATTTAATCCTTGTGTACTAAACGTACCACTTACAGGACTAAAGCCTTTTCCACTTTGGACTTCAGCAAGGCCGGCAGTAAGACTAGCCACAAGTTGAAGAGCTGTGTTGTAGTTATTACTGGATGTATAGTTAAATTCATATAGATGCTCTAATTTTTCTTGCAGTTTTTTTCTCATCTCCACTAAAACAATAACCATGGCATCTATTCCAGGCAACACTGTAGCAATACTAATCGCTTCTATACTTGCGACCATTCGATTAATTTCTTGAATTTGCTCTCTTATTTCTTGTTCAATGACATCTGTGGAAGCAACTTGTGATTGAAAATCTCTTGGAAACGCATCATTTTGATGAATTAATTCCTCACATAAATAAATGATCCCTTGTGCTAAAGGACGAAAAGTTTGGACAAAGAATATTTTTGCACTACTATATGTTTGTCCTTGCAAAACCGTATCAGTTGCAAAGGTATCAATTGATTGGATTGCTTGCTCCATAGCTTGGATAGTAGCGACACATACAGCATTCATGCTTTGGGTCTGATTTTGTACTTCCCCTAAATACATATTTAAACTCATGCTTTGTCCTCCCTTTTTAATCGCTGTTGCCGATAGGTAAGGTCGGTTTCTAAATCAATAAGATTGCGTCTTTCTTTAAGTAATGTTTCTTTTTGATTTTCCAATTCCAATGTTAATTTCCGCTCAATATGTTGCGACTCTTGAAGCTTATTCATAAAAAAATGAGAAACATCTTTATCACCATGCCATGTTTCTAAAATTCTATTAAATAAACGATTATTTCGATTTCTCAATTCGTGAAAGTCCATTTCTGCTTGTCTCTGGATTTGAATCTCTTTTTGATTTCGATCCTGTTTTTCAAATACTATCCGTAATTCATGATTAAATTCATTTATTTGTTTTTCCACATCTTGACTCATCTTATTCTCCCTACCCTTCTCCCTTTACCGTAGGTTGCCATATTAGCGAAATGTCTTTTGTAGTTCGTTATCCATTCTTTCAAAATCCTTAGCTACTAAATGAATATTATCAATTGCTTGTTGAAAGGCCCCACAAAATTGTCTAGTTAAATCTAGCATTTGTTGATTCACTTCTTGCGCCTGAGCATTAACAGATAGTGTAGTACGGCTCGCCTTTGTTATAGAACGATTTGTCGCACCTTGAATTGTATCCGATGCATTTTTCATTTGTGTAGCAATTTGTGTAGCTGTTTGAAAATTACTTTGAAAGTTTCCCATCATTTAAACCCCTTCTAGTTCCAAAATCATCAAGAAAATTATACCAAGTAAGAATATTTCAATGTATCAAATATTTCTAGTAAGGAATTGATAGCTCTTAATGATAAGAATGAAGCTTTTCTTACCGAATTTTAATTAAGGATCTCTTCAACAGATGTAGTTGAAATAGAACTATTAGAACAAATACTGAAGTTACGAAGCAAGTTATGCCAGTAGCAGGTATGGGTGCAATGGGGAACAAATATTTTTATGGAGTTTGGTTTAGGATGGATTGGAGATAAAGGAGCAGGTCAAATTGGAAAAGTAACTTCCCTTGGAGGCTCTGTAAAGTTAACGAAATTTCCAGGTGATACACCTTATATTTCAAGCCACTTACCATTAAAAGATCGATTTGCTTTTGCTGGTGGAGATGGTTTGCGATCTAGATTTGACACACCAGACTTTAAACAAGCTGAAGAAAAACTCTCTACCTATCAATTTGCTAGTAGTGGAAGAATTAATAGTAGCAGAACTAATGGTGGCAATGTTCCGTATAGTTTTGATTCATCACTTATGGAGCACCTTTTTCACGGGGAACTAAAACAAAAATGGTGGGGACTAAAAGCTGTTGGATATCACCATGAAAGTATGATGGGTGGAGGAGAAATAGTTAGAATTACCCATGCACCAAATTCTGCGGGAGTATATAGAGCAAAAATAAAAGTAGACGGTGAAACAAAAAATGCGCTTTCTTCATTTTTCCCTAAGGATTGGGATAGAGTACAGGTACTTGATTCTATCAAAGAAGCATACGATAATAAGATTCAAGTCGATACAGTTAGATATGTAGGACAAACATCCCACGGATTTAAAGTAGAAATGATTATACAAAATAATGAGATAATAACAGCATATCCTGTTTATACTGGGAGGTAAAAAATGAAATATACATACGAATTTTATCGTGATGGACTTGGCGGATTAAGAATACGTTTGCCAAAAGAAATTTCTATAATTTCTCATTTCTTGGAAGATATTTTAGATGATGAAGCAGATGAGTATATACAAATTTTAGATAATGTAGTAGACCAAAAAGTTCCGCAATATGAAATAGAAGGGAACGTAGCAGCAGTCTACATTGAACCTAATTACACCAGTGCTATTAACTTATTTATGAGTGCTCCAAATAACCAATGTAAAATTGAGACCTCTGAATTTAGAAAACTACTTGTGTTGTGGCAAGATACAGTGGTAGCAGAAGGGAAAGATATAGAAGTATAAAAGAAAACTACCTTCTGTGATATTTAGATCATAGATGCTAAACTCAATAAAATCAAGGGTAGAAATATATTAAATATATTCCTACCTTTTTATTATGTGGCGAGACTCCACATCCATTAACTTAAAATTTTTTTAACACCCTACAATAGAAAACCAATAAAAAATACCAAGACCCCCTCCTCTCCAGGGCAGTCTTGGTATTTTTTACGTTCACATACAAATTATTATTTGTATTGTTGCATGTGTTCTTTGTTAAATCCTATACGTCTACCTTACCATTGATAAGCAATGACTAATATCTCTCCTTTAATCGTACTGATTATCTATACCATGTTTTAAAGGAACTATCTTGACTAAAATGATAAAACAAGAAATTGAAATAAGCACCTTTTTTATTTTGTAAACTGTAAAGCTTCCATTTTATATGAACCAGAGTTAAGTTTAAAGGAACTAAATCGTGCGTTTTCTCTTTATTCAACCATTTAACTTACTAACACTTTTCATAAGATATTTACACACTGCATTTAGGTAAAGAAATACAGAAATGTGTTTTTTTCTTTGTACTATCTAAATTTATGCTCCCTCCATGTTTTTCTACTATATGCTTAGCAATAGTTAATCCAAGACCTGATCCCCCATTATTTTCTCGAGAATCATCTACTCGAACAAATGCATCAAAAATACTTTGTTTCATATCCTCAGGTATTCCAATTCCATTATCTATAATGTTTATATACACTTTGCTTTCATCCTCAATTAACGATACAAACACGGTCGTACCTGCCGTATTATACTGTAGAGCATTAGATATTATATTAGAGATAGCACGGTATAGTAACCTGTTGTTAATTGGAGCAATCACTTCTTTAGAGGGTATTTGATATTGAAGGATTAAGCGCTTCGCTTGGAATAAATCATAATATTCTACAAGCAATTCACGAATAAACTCAGATACATCAGTTGGATGTACTTCAAAAGGGTAATCAGAATGCTCTAATTTAGACAGTTCAAAAATATCTTCAGTTAATACCGCAATGATTCGAATCTTATTATATATTACATTCAAAGTTCTTTCTCTTTCACCTTTTTCTGTAATGATCCCTAGTTGTAATGCTTCAACATAACCTTGAACGGTTGTAATTGGTGTCCTTAAATCATGAGACAAATCTACAAGCATCTTCTGCTTGGTTTCTTCCAACCTCTTCTTCTCTTTCTCTATTTTATCGAGTTTTTCCGACATAACATTAAACAAATGCTGTATTTGCATTAACTCAAAATATGTTTCATAGTTTAACCTTTTATCATATTTCCCACTAGCAATTTCCTCAAATCCAGTTGCTAGTTTATCCAATGGTCTGGTTATTTTTCTAGCAATTTGCCTACTAAATATATATACATTCATAGAGAAAAATACAAAAAATAAAACGATTGTAGAAAGTAATATCTTATAAAAAACATATACGTATTCCTCATTTTTATCAGAAAACGTATATTCATACTTTATTGCTTTTTTAGGAACCTTAACAAGGCAATATAATGTTTCACCTTTTTTCGTTACAAATGTTGCTACAGATGAATAATAAGGAAACTTATCATTATCAAAAAATAAAGTAGCAAATTCTCTTTGTGAATATGATAAAAGCTTATCCTTCTTTTCCCCTTTGGTATAGATAACTTGTAAATTTTCATTAAGAATTTCTATCCAACCACCAAATGTTTCTATTGATTCTGAATTAATAGTTTCAAAGTTTTCACGCACTACTTCACTTGCTTTTAAATTATTTAGCTTTCCTAGTTGCTTCTCTGTTTGGTACATCAAAAATATAAATAAAATTATCACAGTGAAACCTATTGCTAGTGCAAATATAACGTAATTTTTAATTAAGATATATAAAACTTTATTTTTCATAAAGTTCTTCCTTCCTAGTAAATCTATACCCAAGCCCCCGGATCGTTTTTATATAAACTGGATTCTTAGGAGAATCCTCTAATTTCTCTCGTAGTCTACTAATATGAACCATAATCGTATTATCATCTGCACAGTAATAATCAGACCATACACTTTCAAAAATTTGTTTTTTAGTAAATATTCTCCCTGGTTCCTCCATAAAAAGTGTTAAGATTTTATATTCCGTAGCACTGAGAGTAATGGTTTCGCTTGATTTATAGAGTGTACAAGAATGATGATCTAATACTAAATCACCCATATGAATTTGCTTCTCCTTACCTTTTACAGCCTTATCATTAAATTCATAGGACCTTCTAAGGTGAGCTTGAACTCTAGCTATAATTTCTAAAGCACTAAATGGCTTTGTAATGAAGTCATCTGCTCCAATCCCTAAACCTATAATTTTATCTACTTCTTGAGATTTAGCTGACAATATAAGTATTGGGAATTGTAACGTCTCACGAATCTTTTTAATTAATTGATAACCATCCATTTTAGGCATCATAATATCAACAATAGCTAAATCAATATGATTTTCTTCTAGACACTTTAAGGCTACTTCCCCATTTGAAGCCTCTACAACAAAAAAATTTTCCATTTCTAAAAAAAGCTTTAAAAGATCAATAATATCTTTGTCATCATCAACAATTAATATATTTTTTTTCATACTCTCCCTCGCATCGGTCAGAATTTTCAAAAAATCTATTTAAGGTTATTGTAAGGTAAATGAAAGTGACATGAAAGACTAACCGTTTAATATACAGATATGAATAAAAGAAGGAGGCATTATCACATGAAAAAACTTGTTGGAATTGCGTTAGCAGCTACCATTGGAATTGGAGGTTTAGGAACTTTTACTACTACTAAGACTCACGCTGCAGTAAACAATCAAGAATCAACAAAATCGGTTTATCAAGTATCTGACGTGCAAGGTGAATTTATGCATATTAAAGTGGGGAAACCTTGGTCAATGACGCCAAGCGGAAAACAATACAAATATGTCTTATTTAGTGAAAACAAAATTTATGTAAACCCTAAAACTGGTGTAGTAACAGCATATGAAGAAGGAGCAGCTGAAGGCAGAGTACTCGATAAAAATGGAAATGTTGTTGCTATTTGGTATATCACGGCTTTTAAATAGTGAAGGGTTAATTTTACAAGGTCGAAAAGAGCATCTTTAAGTTTATTATGAGAGTATTAAAAGAATTTCAATACTTGTAATTACCCTAAAATAAAAAAGCTTATCTTTTAACATGGAATGATAAGCTTTTTTATTATTCTTTTCATTTTTTGTTTTCGGAAGTATTTCTTTAAGTTGATAGTAATGCGGTGCTATTCCATCACTATCTACAACTATATAGTATCCCAAAACGGAAACAACGGGTTGCATTTATATAATTAGGTTTTGGAGAATTAATAATTTTGTTTAGGGATACTTTACGATTTTAACTTGAATGACATATAGTGTTATTTTTAGCATTCTAAATAATCGGGTTCAATGTATTTTTCTGTTTCAGGAGAGCTTTTAATTTCTATAGGATATTTCTTAAAAGCTACAACAGTAATTCTATCTTCTTGAACTAAACTTCTGGATTCATTTATAGAAGAGAAACCTGTTCGCGTTAAAAAATTGTATAAAGAGGATTTTGTCATCCAAAAACTAGTAACGTTATCTAATGATGCCCATTTTGATTTTAAACGTTCTTCTATTGATGAATTAGCAGAGTGTTCTAGCATTGTGTGTCCCTTATATTCATAATTTTTATAAAGTACTGATACATTAGGAGTAGAAGTGATATGAGTATCAATTATTACAAACCTTTTGCATACTTCATACACTTTTTCTAAAAAGGGGAATACATCTGAGCAGTCTAAATGATATAAAATACCAGAGCATAAAACAATATCAAAATGACCATATTTTTCAGCACTTAAATTTCTTACATCATCTTGATAAAAGGTTAAGTTTTCCAACCTTAATAAATCTTTAGCGAATATAGCTTTTTGTATGTTTGATTCTCTTCCTTCTATCCCTACAACAGTTGCTCCTTGCATTGCAAACTCAATAGCGTAATGCCCCTCTAAACAAGCTAAATCTAAGATTCGGAGATTTTTAAAATCACATTGTGTGATATCATGAATCATTGTCACAATTTTTTTTAACGCAGGATTTGGTTGTCGAATATCTCTTGTATATAGAGTATCCGTTAATTTAATATCATAAGCGGTCCATTCACCATATTTACGAATAATGTTTTCTTTTTCGAGAACAAAATCTTTCATGATACAATTCGCCACCTTTAACATAATATTATGTGTAATGTATACCTTAATAAGATCAATATATGTGTGTATAACTTGTATTTAGACGAAGGTAAACATTTTAATATGTTTTAATCCAAACAAGAGAAGATGATTCATGTGAAACAATTTACTAAATTCCTCTGACATTTTTAGTTATGTTCCTAGCCAATTTAGCGAACTATTATTTTATCCTAGTTATGTAATAATAAAAGCCTTCCTAATTATAGGAAGGCAACACTCTAAAATGAAAACATATATTTGATACTAATTAAATTACCTCAAACTGATAATATACACTTTTTCCATTTTCCCTAGTTACTTTAACTTCAGCAAACCCTTTACCAATGACATCCATCCTAACCATTCCATCGTCTTGTAATGTAACTTTTACAACTTTTTCTCCACCTTTTATTGTATGCTTTGCTGCAACTCCCTCCTCAACCCTAGATTGACCAACACGCCAACAGTCACTGCACTTTTTTTGGCTCTTAGATGTTATTTCATTTTTTACATGTACACTGTTAGTAGATGCATCAGCAATACCATTTGTACTCAAAAAAATTAAGGAAGTTACTAAACCTATTCCCAGTTTCTTTAACATTATTTCATCCCTCCTGTGTTAAGTTACACTTTTATCTTAAACTGAGATTCTTTCAGGTAACTTTCATTTACCTTACAATAACCTTAAATACCTTTCTTTAGATATCGAATTCTTTGGAAGAAAGAATTCACATAGTTTATATTGATTTTTTAAACATGGCCATGTTCAGGTAAAGGTTGAGCATGTTTTCCATGTGGATTGGCCCTACATTATTAGCTATATGTACCTTTCAGTTCATTTTCTGTTATTAGTTCATGTGTTAAATAGATCAAATACATAATGACTGGGAGAATTAGATAACTAGCAGTTTTACCTTTATCAGCAATTAGATGCCTTGCTTCGACTAGAATCACTTTTATTATTAACAGAATCTCACTAGCTCAAATGTAATAATTTATGAGTATAAGAATATTTTCTGAGCTTAAATATAATATAAAATTAGTAGGGAGCTTATTTCATGAAAAATGTTAACTATTAAAGAATTAGAAGTGATTATATGAATAAATTATTACTATCGTGCTTATTAGCTGCATTCTGTCTAAATATCGCAGGATGTTCTAATAATATGACTATACTAAAGGATAGTTCTAAACCTTCAACACCTACGAAGGCTAAATGCATTAATAAAGCGTGGTACAAAAAACATATGTCATGTAGTAGGTTATGATAAAGGTCATAAGGCGAAAATTTTATATAGTAATCATAATATAAATACGTTGTAATTAATTGTTCTATATCTACCTAAAAAGAATATCAATGATGGTGGTCTTGTTTATATTGGTGAGATTGTACTAGGATAATAAAATAGATTTAACTGTATGGCGTCGGATGGTTGGTTGCTGTCCTTTCTCTTTTTAATGTAGAGGGAAAGGAGGTGACTCCTATGATGGAATATTTACTGTCTTTGCTACAGGATTTGTTGAAAGTATTTTTGACAATTCTTGTTACCGATTATGGAAACAAACTGGTGAGTAATATTAGCAAAAAACGTAAAAGAACCTCCCTACGCCGTCGGAAGCAAAAGGGAAGTTCTAGAAAAAGAAAATAACTTTATTTAGTAACTACCCGCCTTACGACAACAGTTACCAGAAGAGATGTATCGAGCATCTCTTCTTTTATTATATACCCAAGATATTACTGTAATACTACTGTAGTAATAATTATAACAAATGAACATAAAAAATCAATGAGTAATGGACAAAAGAAAAGGCACCCTAAGGTGCCTTCTTCCGACTTGAGCAATCCTATAGTAATGCCATGCCGATTAATAAAATAATTTATATAAATAATTGGCTATATCTTTATGTACCTTAACTGATATAATGTATAAGGAAATTATTGGTTAATGAATAGCGTACATATATTAGGGAGGTACATAAGTCATGGAGTTAATAGTTTCTTCATTTGTATTAGTGGTAGTATTCTTTATTCTTTCGATAGTTTTAAGTGGTAAAGGTCAGCGAATAGCAAAAGAAGTTTTAAAAGAGCTTATTAATGGTCCTGAGGGGAAAATGTTGGTAGGTTTTTTTGGATCTGCAGCAGTTACAGGAGTAATTTTTGTCCTTTGGCTTTTATTGAACTAAGCATTCCAGTTACTCAGGCTGATACAATATGCAAGAAAATTACTGGATAATTAAAGGTACATATATATTAGGAGGTACATAAGCCATGTTAGAGGTAGTTTCGGCATTTTTCTTACTAATTCTCTATTCCATTGTTTATCTCTTTTCAAGTGGAGAAACTAAGCAAATAGCAAAAAAAAATTTAAAAGAAATTCTTAATAGTCCTGATGGAATAATAATATTAGTCTTTGCTGCGGCACTTTTAATCGGGGGGATATATTTATTATCATTATGATTTCAGATATCTTAGCTTAAAACGTATAAGGAAATTAATAGTATACATATAGTAGGGGGTCATAAGTAATGGTATTTATAATTGTGCTATTTTTCATATTTATCATATCTATTATTCTTTCATTATTTTCAAAAGGTGAAACTCAGCAAGAAGCAAAAGAAGTTGTAAACGACATTGTTACCGGTCCTAATGGGAAAACACTCTTAATCGTTGCTGTGGTATTTGTAATCGGAGGGGTATTTATTGTTGGTAGTATTGTAAATGATGGCTATGAATCACCTAAAAATCCAAGTATGCGAAACGATCGTACACCTTTAAAGTGTGCTCATTATGGTGGAGAATGGGACACCGGTGGTCTCTTTTTGGAGAAGCTAAATGTGTTTATAATAAAACTGATGAATCGGATAATAAATAATATATAAAGGCCTTATCTTTTCTATAGGAAGATGAGGATTTTTTATGCATAAAAAAGACACCTAAGGTGCCTTTTTCTAATGTGTTTACATCCTTAATTGATTGTAAATTGATTTGAATAGGTGAATTCACCACGATATTTAATTACAGCGACATAATTACCACTTGTATAGCTATCTGTGATAGGTGTTTGCCAAATTTCTGTTCCAGGAAGAAATTCTGGTTCTATTGTTTGGAATCGTTCTAGGGTACCATTTGTGTGGATTTTATAAATTTTCATTTGCGCACCAAAATGTTCCCTACCAAAGTGCTGTGTTAAGTAAAATGTATCACCAGTTATTAAAT
This sequence comes from Bacillus sp. B2-WWTP-C-10-Post-4, assembly GCF_009183805.1. Lineage (NCBI taxonomy): Bacteria > Bacillati > Bacillota > Bacilli > Caryophanales > Bacillaceae > Bacillus > Bacillus sp. B2-WWTP-C-10-Post-4. The sequence goes on from NZ_WEII01000063.1 coordinate 14,545, forward strand.
TCCCAATCTTCCAATCAGGTTGGTATGTACTTTCCTCTGAATTTTGTAAATCCATAATGGTTTTGAATCCCCAATCATCATTAAGTGGATCTAAGTAAGCTGCAGCTGCTTGTGAGGTAGGCTTACTCATTTCTACTGCAGTAAACCCACTAAATGTTAACGCTCCAATTAATGCTATTTTTCCTAATTTCATTGTTGTTTCCCCCTGTCAAATTTCAGAATTATTTAAAATCATATACAAACAATAATATAATTCGTTGTATTATATTTCAAATATTTTCCGAAAAAATCCAAAATAAAAAGACACCCTAAGGTGCCTTCCTCTTACTTATGAATCAAATTTATATTTTGTTCACTTTATTCAGTATGGTGATGATGGCCTTTGTATAGCAATAGAACCAAATTACGCTATAAACATTAGCGGACATCATAACATTCAAAATCGGTCTTTTATGTCCACTAATACTTAACGTAAGTTTTGGTTTAGTTCCTACACAGACTACTATATCCTCTCTAATGACTGTGGTTACATTGTCAAATACTAAAACCATAAAATCTATTTATATAATTTTAATGATTTTATTTCCTCGTATTCCCTCATTTTCTTGTAAAATATCGCTTTCTTCATGCCAGCCTTGTCCATGAACTCAACAGCTTTGATATTTCGCCTTCCATTCCTTGCTTGTTATCCTCTTTCATGTACCAAGCATTAGAATTGAAACCTTTGAGATTACTGTTTCCTTAACCGCAAAGAAAACGTTAAACTTCATATATACTTTTGAGAATGTTATGTAATACTAATTGGTTTTTATGATAATTATTCATAAGTAGATAATTCGCTACGCGCCTCGTCTATTGTATCCCTAGCAACTCTTAATGATTTTAAACATTTACCTAATTTCGCTAAATCTGTTTGGCTCGCAGCATCTCCATAGTTGTCTATAACAAATTGCAAGTTATCCATCGCCTTTAAAATAGATGAATGTAGATCCTTTAATTCTGTTGGGGGCTCTACATATCGTACACTTGAGATGAGGTAAGACATTTTATAGAAAACATCGCCTACATCTGAAACCCATGATTTGTTTATAGTACCCTTAATTTCTGCATCAGCCTCTAAAATGCTAAATCGGTTCGACACATCAGATAGGTCCTTTAAATAATCATCCATTACCCATGCATAATGCTGCTTGTCTAAATGTTTATAATCACTTGTTTCGGCTCCTTGCTTTACTTCTTTTTGATTTCCTATATTTTTTTCATCTGCGGTTAATTCCTCAACTGCTGCTGTAATGGCTTTTATACCTTTTTTGCTACCAACAAGAGCGTCGATAGTTAAAATACTACAGATAAAAATCATAAACATGGCAATCCGCTTTGCCCATTTCGGCATAAAAAAACTCCTTACTTGATATATTTCTCCTAAATTATAATACAGGATTAACACCCATTATAAACACTTTGTCTCTTTATCTAATACCTTACCTTCTGTTTTCACAAAATCGGCATCTTGAAGTAAATCTATAGCTTGTCAAAAACCCATTTTGAAAAATACATTATTAAATTAAAATATATCACTATATTATTTTTATATCAAGAATATTTTTCCAAACTATAAATCATTCATAGACTCCTCTTTTCACCATTAAACCTAATTTATACATAATAAATAAAAAAAAGAGGATCGCCCCATAGTAGAGCAGATCCTCTCTTTCACTTCACATACACATAGGCTTCGTTTGCTGTTATATAATATGTTTTACCTTTACTATTGTGCACTCTATATTGTGGTGAATTATTTACAATTACCTTTGCATCAATAATAAATCCTAAACCCATATTTACAATACCAGCAACATCTCTATCCTGCCAAGATGGAGAACCATAGAAACGTAAATTATTTACTTTTGAAATAACTCTTTTACCAATTACTGTAGCATATTCATTACCTTGGTAACGAATATATGAAGAATCATAATAAATCCATTGGTTGTCACCAAGATATAACCAGTTTCCTAATTTACCCCATACTTTATAAGCCTCACCTTTTTGTAGCTTACGAATAACACTATTTTCTGTTGATGGTCCAGAGCGGAGATTTACATTGTATCCTTCAATATATGCAATACCATTCGACTCTACTGTACCAGATATTTCATTTATTTTTTTTGGTTTGGTATCCACTGTAATCGTGCTCCCGTTATAAACCTTTAACACGTCTGCTCGAAACTTAGCCTCAGATACGCCATGACTACGAAGATAATCCAGTGGATCTTCATGGTCTGTCCCACCTAATTTATACGTAATATCCCTATGTGTCCATAATCCTTTAGAGGGATGAATATTTCGTTCTCGCAAGATTTCCCCAATTAATTCTATATATTTTTCATATGAACGTTTAAATTTCAATGGATCACTTGTCTCACACAATTCAACATGAACAAATCTAGCATTTGCTGCTGGACCTGCCCCCCATGCCTGATGTTTTGTAGATGCAATTTGAACCTTTTCATCCCAATCTACTGCGTAGTGAACAAACGCTGAACGCCATGTACGAGACTCATATTTTTGAATATTAATTGCTGTCGCCTCTGGGGTAGCTGTAGAATGTGCTACAACACCTTCATAAGCTCCAACACCATAACGGTATGGTTGTTTTGGTAAATCAGGAATAAATAGAATTCTATCAGCAAATACATTTGTTTCAATTGATAATACTAAAATAATAGCAACAACTATGGATAATATATGCTTGTATTTGTATTTCTTTTTCATTTTCTATCGGCATCCCTTTTCACAATTTTTGTATGGTCAAATAATCCACTAGCTGACAATCCGATAATCATTCCTTGAAATAAATTCATTTTAATATCTTGAGACAAAAATAAAACACCTAGCGTAATGCCAAGTGTTAAATTAAATAACGGAATATATTTTGTTTGCAGTCCAGTTGTTTTTGCAATTTGTGAAATTCCTACAACAACCCCAATCATTGCCGTAATTTCAATCATTACATACCTCCTCCTTTCAAAAAGAAGGTAAGAGCAGCTCCTATTATTCCACCAATAATAAGGCGTAGGATCCAAGTTGTATTAGCACTGATTTTGTCTAATTGCTTATTAATATTAATAATGTCCTTTTCATTACCTGTCGTCCGCATTTCTAAACTTCTAACCTCTAATCGTATATCCTTAATATCTTGCCTTATTTCCTGAATATCACCTTTCACCTCTTGTAAACTATCCATTTTGCCACCTCTTTCCCATTTCTTATTTAATTCAACATAAAAAAGCCTACATTACATACGCTTTGCTTTACATCTCATTATTTTTTTGTTTATCAGCTGTATACATATAATTCAATAAAGTTTCCTGCATTCAATAAATTATTTACAAAGTTATTAACTTCCATAAATTAATTATCATTACCTGGTGTCATATCTTTATTCGGAGCCGGATTTTGAATGAATTGCATAACTAACTTCTCTAGGGCTTGTATGGTATGATTAATAATTTGGTTCTGTAATCAATTGTTTTCTGAATTTGCATTCTATGTTTAAATTGGAGTTTGATTTGTCATTTTGTTATCTCTCCTTGTAAACAACCGAAAACAAACCAGCCTATGTTTTCTCTTTCTTCTCAGTTGTTATTTTTGTTAATTCTTCAGTTGTTAATTGCACTTTAGAAATCGTCTTTTTATACCTTCTACTCTATAATTTTATTCTTTTTTGTTAATACAATGTCTTTATTAACTTGATCAATCGTTTATTTACTGCTTATACTTCAGGAATAAAAAGCTACTTACATGTACCATTCCATGGCGTTAATAAGACAAGCTCACCATTACTGATTTTTATTTAAATCATATCACCTTTGGCAAACCAATATATAAATTACTAATCTAAAATCTTGAATGATCATTTCTTTGGTGACTCTAATTCTTTAATCTTATCTCACATCAAAATGTTCTTCTTTTACCCATGTATTATTTCCAATATCAATATAACCATTGTGTCGTCCAAAAACTCTATATGGAATAGATCCATCTACAAAACCTGTATAATTCCCGTTAGGACCATCATATGTGTTAATACCACCGCCTGGTGGATATTTTGAATAAGCACTGAACCATTGTACTTCGAAATGTTCCAGAGCAGCCCATGCCTCGTTTCCTAGACAAATCATAGGATTTTCATACCACGCTGCATCTATAATAAGATACGGTGTTTTATCATAAATTACCCTCGTAAAATATCCTCCTTGCGGTTGGCTATATAGATTAATCCCTCCATTATTCGGATATTTATTTACAGCAATCCCCAGACCTACTGGCTGTATTGGTTTATTATTATTGTTGTTAAATGCTTTATTTACCTTCTCAATGAATTGATCCAATCTTCCCTCGTCAAGCATACGGTGTGGACAATGTTTCCCACTCCACGATTTATGTGTACGTACATTACCAATTGGAATGTTGAATTGTTTCATTAACTGAGCTATAACAATTGCTGCATTATCTTCCGCCTTATAATATCTATCCCCACCACTTAAAGAATAGCAAATTTCCACTCCGATGGATTTACGATTACCATTTCCGTTACCATCACCAGCATGCCAAGCATTACGATCAAACGGAATACCTTGTACTGCTTCTTTGTCATCTACTGCAACATGGAACGAAACTGCATTATTATTTCCAATCATATAAGAAATTTCATTTTCAGCTGATGCATCATTGTACGTATTATGTACTGTGATGAATTCTGGCTTCATTGCATTAGGACATTTTATAGCATATTTACTTGAATCCACTAATTTTTTTCTAATCTCCATTACTGAACATCTCCTTTTTATTCTCTCGTTTTTATTACTTAAAATTCTCACTGCATTATTTAGTACATCTAGTAACCTAATCTCCATACGGCCAGCATTTTCTCTAATAAATTCCTTGTCTTCACCTGCTAAAAAAGAAAAAGAGCAACTGTTTATCAGTTGCTCTTCCTTTAATTCCTCTCTACACTCCTACACCATCGTTTTAAACGAATTCATAGAAAAGTATCACACTGCTTCTTCCATTTAATTTGATATTTATAGATTTCAAAATACTATCTCACATTAAAGTGTTCTTCTTTTACCCATGCATTATTTCCAATATCAATATAACCATTTAGTCGTCCAAAAACTCTATATGGAACAGATCCATCTACAAAACCTGTATAATTTCCGTTAGGACCATCATATGTGTTAATACCACCGCCTGGGGGATATTTTGAATAAGCACTAAACCATTGCACATCAAAATGTTCCAGAGCAGCCCATGCCTCGTTTCCTAGACAAATCATAGGATTTTCATACCACGCTGCATCTATAATAAGGTACGGTGTTTTATCATAAATTACCCTCGTAAAATATCCTCCTTGCGGTTGGCTATATAGATTAATCCCTCCATTATTCGGATATTTATTTACAGCAATCCCCAGACCTACTGGTTGAATTGGTTTATCAGTATTGTTACCACCACCATCTTTACCCAAGTGATCTAACGGATTCACAGCATTACTTTTACTCGCATTCCAACGTCCTTTATGCAATTCAAAATGTAAGTGTTGGCCACTAGAATCCCCCGTGTTTCCCATAACTCCAATAGTTTGTCCTTGTGAAACATAATCACCTTCGTTTACTGTTCGAGAACCACTACGCATATGAGCGTATACAGTTTCCCATGTAACTCCATCAATTGTATGCACAATCATAATACATTCACCATAACTAGATGAAAAATAAGAACGACTAACTTGACCGCTAGCCGCTGCATAAATAGGGTGATAACCTGCTTCAGCAAGGTCTATCCCATGGTGATCTGGTCTGCTGCCTCTAAAACCACTTGTTACTCTCGTTGTATCTGTAGGATAAATAAATTTTGTCATATTAGTCTCCCTTTCTATTTTTACACCATTTAAAAAAGGTACTTAAATGAGCACCTTCGTTCACTGTCTATATTTATTATTTTTTGGATATATTTTAGTTGTTCAAATTTTAAGATGAACAGAACGAAAAGCTATCCTTCATTATTTAACATTAAAATGTTCTTCTTTTACCCATGTATTATTTCCAATATCTATATAACCATTTAATCGTCCAAAAACTCTATATGGAACAGATCCATCTACAAAACCTGTATAATTTCCGTTAGGACCATCATATGTGTTAATACCACCGCCTGGTGGATATTTTGAATAAGCACTAAACCATTGCACATCGAAATGTTCCAGAGCAGCCCATGCCTCGTTTCCTAGACAAATCATAGGATTTTCATACCACGCTGCATCTATAATAAGGTAAGGTGTTTTATCATAAATTACCCTCGTAAAATATCCTCCTTGTGGTTGGCTATATAGATTAATCCCCCCGTTATTCGGATATTTATTTACAGCAATACCCAAGCCCACCGGTTGTATTGGTTTATTGTTATTACCAGCTTCATCAAAATCTACATATTGCTTAACAATTTCAGAGTAGAAGAAATTCCCTCCATTTTTATATCGGTAGCCACCATTGTATGCAATGGCAATAGGCTGACTATACTTGACCATAGCACCAGTTGTATTACCAAGTGATGGCGCAACAACCGTTTTAGAATACTGATCTGCCACCGGTAATGAATGTTGTTTATTGTTAGAAGCTAACCAGCGAAGGTAAGCTCGTCCAAAATTATATGATTGAACAATGGCACTTAAATCTGTAATGCCATTTTTCTTTGCATCATCAAAAGCTCCTTTTAGATGCTTTACTCCATAATAAATTGAATCTTTAGGATTTTTAATTGTATTCATCGCCCAACCTTGTGATTCACTGGACTGCATAATATCAGGTGTTGTTTCAGAGTTTCCTCCACTCTCCACCATAATAATCCCAAGTACATAGGGAACTAATTCAGACACACCTTGTGCTGAACATTCACTTTCTACCATTGATTGCCAACGTAACACTTGTTGTGGCAGATTCTTTGTTTTAACTGAAGCAGCTAATATACTCATTACTAAATCTCTCCTTATTTTCCTATTATTTTTTCTATAAAACTCTTAATCTACTAAGTACCTCTAACACTTAAATGAAAAATTTTTTTAAAATTACTTCATGTTGCTCACCTTCTTTCACAACAAAAAGAGCAACCATAAAAATAGTTGCCCTTTCGTCGAAATCTTATATTACTACTATAAATCACTTTTTCAATACTTTCTGTACACTGCATGTATCCTACAAAAAGGTAACATTAAAACCCATCTACAAACTTGACAATCTTTTTTATTTCAGCATGTTTTCGACGAATATAGCCTGTACTATAATGTAATTCAAACGCTATTTGTTCTAAAGTCATTCCATCAACATACTTCATTTTGAGAATTTGATGATCTAATCCTGTAAACTTATTAATTAAAATCTTTAAATCAAATACTTCATTGATCTTATGTCCTAATTCATATTCAATCACTTCAATCCGATCTTCTACTTTAGCCCCTTCTGATTCAGCAGTTATTCGTACATTTTGCAAGTCCCCACTAGTCCAGCGCTTTAACTCTGCTTTTGATTTGTCTAAGTTATATTCTAAATATGCAATTTCTTCTTCTAGTTTCTGATAATCTTTGAGCCAGTCAAACATATAATAATCCCCCTACTTTTCTTTATTTAAATCCTGCTTTTATTTTTATCACGAAAGATAAGCTAACCTTTATTATCAATTTAATAAAATTTATAAATATTAATTATGATTTATATTTTTTTAATAAAGTTTTTAATCTCTCACGCTCTTCTTCAATAGTTAACTCATTATTTTTTATAGGCTGCTCTTCTGGAATATCTTCTTTTTCATGTAACCATTCTGGTACCATTTCATTTCGATTGGTATTCCCTGACCCAAATTGTTTTTTATTCTTACCAAGATCAAACTGTGCATCTAGCATAGCTACATCCTTGAGTGTTTTTACCTTTTTGGCTTCCCAATTTTTAAGAATCCCACGTACATATCTCCACTTTGGTACATTTTCATCAATTGATCTATTTACTGCTTCCCCAATTAGTTCACTACCTAATGATTCACAAAATGCACCAAGCTCTATAATTGCTATTTCACTTAATGAAATTCTATTCTTCATCAAAAATTGATGACTTATTTTAAAATCTTCATTTGTTAATTTTTTTGAGAGTAAACTTTGTTTATTATCATGAATATGATTTATATTTTGTATATCAGTATTTAGTTCTTTCGTACTTTGTATATTAGTATTTAGTAGCTTGTGATTATCCACCGGTAGGTTACCAGCAACAGGTTTTCCAGCAGGTGGTTTTTCCACTGGTGGATAATCATCCCCTGGGATTTCGTAAATAATTGTCTCCCATCTAACAATTTTGTTTTTTTCATCTCTAACAGGAAATCTTTTAATATATCCGTACTCTTTTAATTCCTGCATTCCAGCTCTTAAGCTATTAATACCGTCTTTTGCATGTTGCGATAATTCTTCTCTATAAAACACCCAATCATCTGGAAGTGTAAGTATGTAAGCTAATATTCCTTTCGCCTTCCAAGAAAGCCTCTTATCCTTTAGACCGGTATTATTAATAACGGAATAATTATTATCTTTTTTTACTCGAAAAATCCCCATATTATCTACCTCTCATATTTTCAAACCTTTTTTACTTACTTATTGCAACCTTTAACTTCCTCATGAAAAAATCTACTTTCCAGACTTATTAAACCAAAGCGAGACCAAAAAGAACTTAAAGTTCGATTTATTACTAAAAAAAATATCATCTACACTCTTATCAAAAAACTGTGCAACCTTCCTAGCTTTCTCCATTGATGGCGTTCTTTCTTTTTGATCAATCATTCGAATATAGCGTTCAGTTACTCCGCAATAGCTAGCCATTTCTTTATATAAGTTTTTTTTCGGATCGTACATTTTATTTCCCATTATCACACCTCCATAAGAACAATTAGTTCTAAATAAAGATTAAAGAACTAATTGTTCTTTGTCAATGCATAAAAGAACTTTTTGTGCTAAAATGAATTCGAAGAGAACAATTAGTTCAATTAGAGAGGTGAACGATGTGATAGGACTTAGAATAAAATCCTTACGAAAAAAAGAGAATTTAACTCAAAAACAACTGGCAGAAAAAATCGGCGTATCCCAAAGAATGATAGGTTACTACGAATCAGAAGAGAGGTTCCCTCCACATGATGTTTTAACTAAATTAGCTGATTGCTTTTCAGTTTCAGCTGACTATTTACTTGGTCGATCTGTTACAGGCGAACCAAACGAACAAGTAACGCCAAAAGATGAGAAAGATATAGCAAAAAGAATGGAAGAAATAAAGAAAGATCTACAAGGGGAAGATGGTTTAATGTTCTCTGGTGAACCTATGAGTCAAGAAGCGGTAGAGTCATTATTAGATGCGATGGAGTACATTGTAAAACAAACAAAAGTAATCAATAAAAAATACGTGCCTAAGAAATATCGTAATCCAGACGATAACTGATGCAAGCTTAGGAGGGAAAACATTGAAATTCGTCATTAGAGATCTAGTCCAACAACTTTGCACCAAATACAACACGAAAAACCCCTATGAGCTTGCAGATTACTTAAAAATACATGTACTAACATGGGATTTACATGAAGAAATAAATGGTTTTTATAAATATGAAAAAAGAAATCGTTTTATTGTTATTAATACTAATTTATCTCCATCTATGCAGAGAACTGTTTGTGCCCATGAATTAGGACACGCGGTTCTACATACTCATGCAAATACACCTTTTCTGCGTAAGAATACATTCTTTTCCGTTGATAAATTAGAGATAGAAGCAAATACGTTTGCTGCGCTTTTGTTAATTGACCAAAAGACCATTCAGCGTGGTGATACAAAAGCATGTATAGCATACAAAAATAATATTCCTGTTGAACTTTTGGAATTTTACAAGCCTTGCTAAAGGAATTAAGATGTTTTAATTGTTGGTTCAAACGCTGACGAGAAAAAGAGAGTGCTCCATCTTTAAAGCAAAAGAAATGAAATAGTATCTATTGTTTAAAAAATCTATACAGTTAAAGCATATAAAAAAAATGCACCTCTAATTGTTAATTATGTGTCTAACAATTGGGGTGCACTTCAATAACAGTAGGTCTTTTTCAAAAAATCAATAAGCCCTAATATTGTCTATCCTTCACTGTACGAAAATCAATATACTACTTAAATATTACTTTCCTTGTACAGAAATTCCTAATACATAGTAATCTGGATGTAGAGTAACTACAGACTCCCCAGGTTTTACCCACTGTAGAGGACTTACATTTAATTCTACGCTATGATTATCTTTTTCAAAACGATTGATATAATCCTTATCATTTTTTACAAAACTATCAATTTCTTTTTTTAATTCTGGATTTGGATTTACTAATCTATCAATCTCTTTATCAAGAGTGAAATTCGGATTTATCATATGCATCCAGTTTTTCGCTAGCTCAACAGTTGATTTGTCAACGACAAACATGAAATAGAAGTTATCTTCATCCTTCCCAACAAACGAAAATGAACCATGAGAGTCAATCATTCTTGGTAAATTAGGAGTATATAGATCAATTTCTGATGCTACATATCTATATCTGAAATTCGCATTATACTTCTTATTTACTTCAATAACAAGATTTTGACCTTGTTTAGAAATAGATCGCTCTCTTACAGATGAAATTTCAATTGAATATCTATCAAAGAAAAAATCATCTGTCACTAACGCATTGGGAATACCTATTGGCGTTACCCCTGGTTTTGTCTCTGGCTTTGGCTCTGGTTTTGTTTCTTTTTCAACTGCATTAATAGAGTTATATAAGAACTGACTATACGCTTCACGTGTTACAAACATTTTTGGAGAATACATATTACCTCCAGTACCAATTGTAACCCCATTTTCCTCTAATGCACTAATTGCACCGTAAGACCAAGAATTTTTATCAACATCTGCAAATTTTGTTGTTTTCGTTGCCTTAAATTTAAAAGCATTTGTAAGTGCTTGTGCCATTTGTTCACGAGTTAAAATATCATCTGGACCATACTTTCCATCACCAAATCCATTTACAAATCCTGCTTTAGCAAGTGCTAAGATTTCTTTTTCAAACAAATGTCCTTTAATATCAGTAAACGGATTTTTGAAGCTAGCATCTGCATCTGCTGGTTTTAGGTACATATAAATCATTCGAGCAACTTGCCCACGAGTTACATTGTCACCAAAGCCAAAGATATTATTTCCGTACCCTTGCACTACTTTACGATTTGTTAAATCATAAATTGCTTTTGTAGACCAGTGATTTGCTGGAACATCTTTAAATGTTGTATCTGCCTGTACATTTGATAAAGATGTTAAAGTTGTTGCTGCAAGTACTACACCTGTTAAAATCATTTTTTTCATTTTCATGCTATTTCCCCTTCTTCTCCTAATTATTTTTACGAATCAAAATATACTTTATTTTCCAACGTAATCATAATAACACATATACATTATATTTATATATATTTATTTATTGTTTTTAATGATAAAAATACTAATCCCTACAGAACACTATAGACTAAAAAAACTCTTCTTGCCTATAGAAGAGTTTTTACTACATTTTTACTGTTAAATAGCATTTTCCTTTATTTTAACGAACTTCCCGAAAGAATTCTCCTTCCTCAAGCGTGTGAAGGGCGTAGCCCAACGATAGGTGGGAGATGAATTTCGGTTTGGCGTAGCCAAAAGGTTTTCCTTTTTATTTCACCTCTGATATAATCAGTCTTATAAATTATAAGGGCTGGTATATAAATGAAATTAGATAGTAATAACCATTCAGTATTCTTGTTATATTATCACCTTGTGTTGGTCGTGAAATACAGAAGAAATGTGTTTGATGATGATATGTCAGACTATGCAAAAGAGATGTTTGTTCGACTATCTGAAAACTATAACATCACGTTAGTTGAATGGAATCATGATGTAGACCACGTTCATATTTTGTTCAAGGCACACCCTAATACAGAAATGACAAAATTCATCAATGCTTATAAAAGTGCAAGTTCTCGACTTATTAAAAGAGACTTTCCACAAGTGAAAAAGAAACTTTGGAAAGAGATGTTTTGGTCAAGAAGTTTTTGCTTGCTAACTATTGGTGGTTCGCCAATAGACGTAGTAAAAACATATATTGAAAATCAAAGTGAAAAGTGAGGTGAAATGATATGACAAAGCAGAATAAAGCATATAAATTCCGTTTGTATCCAACAAAAGACCAAGCACATCTTATGCGTAAAACCTTCGGTTGTGTACGTTTCGTGTATAACAGAATGTTAGCTGAACGGAAAGAAGCGTATGAAAAACATAAAGATGATAAGGATCAACTAAAGAAACAAAAGCTTCCCACTCCTGCAAAATACAAAGCAGAATTTGAGTGGTTAAAAGAAGTGGATTCATTAGCTTTGGCAAATGCTCAACTAAACTTGCAAACTGCCTATAAAAATTTCTTTCGTGGTCAAAATGACTTCCCAACATTCAAAAGCAAAAAAGACAGAAAGTCTTATACAACGAATGTAGTGAACGGAAATATTATATTGCTTAACGGTCATATCAAATTGCCAAAACTGAAAATGGTACGTATCAAACAGCATAGAGAAATACCACAAGGCCATATAATCAAGTCATGTACGATTTCTATGACACCTACTGGTAAATACTATGTGTCCATTTTGACTGAATACGAAAAAGAGATCGTACAAAAAGAAGTAGAAACAGTTGTTGGATTAGACTTTGCGATGGATCAATTATACGTCAGTTCTGAGGATGAGAGAGCCAATTATCCTAAGTTCTATCGTGAAATGTTAGACCGATTAGCAAAGGCTCAACGAGTATTATCAAGACGTACAAAAGGTTCAGGGCGTTGGAATAAACAACGTATCCGTGTAGCTAAGCTGCATGAAAAAGTAGCAAACCAACGTAAGAACTTCCTTCATCATAAGTCTAAAG
>NZ_WEII01000064.1:0-27249 GCF_009183805.1 Bacillus sp. B2-WWTP-C-10-Post-4
ATAAAAAACATGTTTTGAATACATTGATTCGAAACATGTTTTTTATTTTTTATAAACTATCTACCTTTTTCCTTACTTTCTTTTTCAATTTAAAAATAAAACGATTACTGTATTCCTTATTTTCTACTAAAATCCGATACGTCTCTAACACCCCTAACACACGAACAAAAAGATAAACTCCGATAGCAATAAGTACAACACAATAAGGATAATACTGTACGAGTTCTCCTGAGGTAATTCGTTTTTTCTCAAATAAAAACGGTATCGCTCCTGCTGCAATAAAACAAAATCCAACGATCACTACTGCCGTATACTTCTTCTTAATAGTCGCATATCTTTTGGTCAATTCTTTTAGAAAGTTTTGATCAAATAGTAGTTCTTCCTTTTTCAATACATTGTATCGACTCTCTTCTATCGTTACAGATGCCATCATTGCTCCAATCCCAAGCACTGCAATGATAATGACAAGAAACGTAGACATTGTCGCATTTTCTTTAAATAATAAGTACGGTATTGTAGATAAAATAAGCAAACTAAATCCTAACGCAATATATTTAGAAATTTTTTGTCCATACACTACATACCCTTCTGCCATTTCCTTACTTACATAGTAACCATTTTCCTTTTCGTTACTTTGCTCTGCAGTTTCTTTTAATAAATAGTCGAGTGATACTTCAAATACATTTCCAATCATTATTAATTTTTCAGTTTCAGGAAAACCTTGACCGTTTTCCCATTTACTAACTGCTTGCCTTGTGGTATTTAATTTTTCAGCTAATGCTTCTTGAGAAAGGCCCTTTTCCTTTCTTAATCTAAAAAGCTTTTCACCAAATCCCATATGTGTGTCCCCCTTTGTTTTCTTACCTAAATTGTATGTAAACATTGCCCTTATCTCTATCTTCCTGCGGTTGCACTTTGTCAACTCGCGGTTGCGATTGTGTTATATAGCGTTTTTTTTCTATACTTAGAACGTTAATAAAAATAGCGCTTCCTAATAGTCCATTTGTTGTTATCAAAATAAAAAAACTCCTTAATTCATTTAAAGGAGTTTTCAATGTAAGATATTTCATTGATTCATATATCTTTCTCTAGATATAAAATACCTTTTTGTATCACGATTCTTACCTTTAATAAACATATCCTTCTGAATTGTATATTTGTACTCCATATTCAAACGTTTCATTAATTTTTCAGATGCTTCATTTTCTGAATCACATCCCGCTTCAATACTATTAAGATGCAATTCATGAAAACCATAGTAGAAAAAAGCTAACACAGCCTCCGTAGCTAATCCTCTTCCCCAATATTTTCGAGATAAGGCGTATGCAATTTCTGCTGTATGTGTGACCAAATCATATTTTATAAATCCACACGTGCCTATAAGTTTTTTTTCCTCTTTTAATACAATTCCAAGAGGTGCTACTTGCCCTCCATTGTACTGACCCACAATTTCTTCTATATAGTTATATGTGTCACATAACGATCGATGAGCATCCCATACAGTAAAAGTTGTCATCTCTTTATCTGTAGCATACTCATATATATGTAAACTATCACTCATATTCATTTTCCTTAACATAAGTCGTTTCGTATACAAAGTTGGATATGACCACTTCTCAATAATCATAACGGTTTCTGTTTAAACCTTTCATAATTCCTTACCTTTAATAAAAGGATATTCCCACAATCTGTACAAATATAAGCATCCACCGGCGAAGATGTGAACATCGTTTCCTTTTTCCGTATTTGTGCATATCCGACAAACTCACCTTCTCCTATATTTTGAGAACCACAATTAGAGCATGTCTGCACGGCTTTTTGTTTCATGAGAGCACCACCTTTAATCTGTTTCTACTCCCTTCGACAGTTCACTTCCATTTCCCTTCCAAAAAACCTCTTATTCTCTCACATTTCAACAGGAATCTCAAAACAAAAATCGTATATGTACTATGAAATATATTTATTAACGGAGGAATTTTATGACTACTGTTATGACACTCGATATGGCAACAGAAATTGAAAATGCAGAAATTGATATGCTTTCTTCTAAATTAGAGAGACTACAAACAATGAGCGGAAACCCAATGCAAGTGCAAATGAAAAAATTCGGTAGTGCCACTGCCTTTTCATCAAAAATAATTGCTGGTCCTGCTTTTAATACGGTAAAAGGTATTACATTTACAAATACAGATGAGTTAGATGAAATTATCTCTTATTATCAATCACTACAAATCACTTGTCGTTTTGAAATTACCCCAGCACAAGGTACAACTGAATTATTTCAATACTTATCTCAAAAAGGGTTTTATCAATCTAGCTTCCATACTGCTTTGTATAGTATACCGAGAGAGGGTTCATCACTTCTTCCTTCTAATATTACAATACGAAAACTAAAAGAAAATGATTTTGATATTTTTGCAGACATTTATGTACGTGGATTTAATATGCCATCCTTTACAACAGATGGTGTGCGCCAAAATAATGAAATTCTTTACAATGAACCAGGATGGCATTTTTTCATAGCTGAAGTTCAAAATATCCCTGCTAGTATTGGTGTCCTGTATATAAATAAGGGTGTCGCATCATTAGCTGCTTCTGCTACTTTGCCAGAATTTCAACGTAACGGCTGTCATACTGCATTAATTCAAAAAAGAATAGAAAAAGCTATAGCGACAAATTGTCATTTAATAGTTGGCCAAGCCCGCTTTGGTAGCGGCAGTCAAAATAACATGGAACGTGCCCACATGAAAATTGCTTATACAAAATCAATATGGACCGCAAAAGACATATTATAATTTACTTTCTTTCTCCTTCCGTTACATTTTTAAACATTTTATGACAATTCCTTTTCTATCCTATTAATCATTTGAATATTCCAACTAGATTTGTTACGCTATTACTAGATACATCATTCAACTTGCAATATGAAAAGAGAATTCTAATCAAACTACAAGGAGGAGAAATGTATGACTAAACATGATCATGGTTTAAAAGAAAAAGTAGAAGGTGCCATTGATAAGGTAAAAGGTGAAGTAAAAGAAGTTGTCGGGAAAGTAACTGACAATAAGAAATTACAAGCTGAAGGAAAATGGGATAAGGTGAAAGGCACTGCTAAAGATACAGTTGGTAATGTGAAAGAAAAAGTACATGAATATAAAGAACATAAGAAAGAAAAATAAAAAAGAGCCCATCGGCTCTTTTTTTATTTTCCTTCATTCTTCTCTAACACGTATAAATCTTCTTCGATATTCGTTAATTTCTCACTTACAAGCTTTCTTGCATCTCCAATTGCTTGATTGTATGCAAATGGTCCAACTAATTTAACCATTTCTTCTATTAAACGCTCTGCTTGGAAACGTCCAATTTCATCTAAATCTTCTTCAACGAAAAATTGCTGAATTTGCGCTACAAGTTCTTCTTTTTTATCATTTGGTATTTTTATATTCATCATCGTTGTTACTCCTCTATATTTAAGATAATATCTTCCTTAACTCTACCATAGAAAAACGATTACCAGGACAGCTTTTTGTAACTCCTTCTAACTCCCTATGACCTAGTATATTTTCTTTCTTTATAGCAAATTGCTTCATAAACATTTTGCATAAAGAATATAATGCATTCACTTGTGCAGGAGTTGGATCGTATTTATCGAAATTTCCCGTCATACATATTCCAATTGTATGGCGGTTATGGTCTTTCGCGTGCGCTCCAATATGTAAACCTCGCCCTTCCACTACAGTTCCGTCCTTTTCGATAAAATAGTTGTAACCAATCCCGCTCCACCCTCTTACAGTTTGATGAAATTCATGCGTTTTATACACGTCCCATCCATCTTCAGCTGTATGGTGGATAATCAGTTGATTTACTTTTTCTAAAGGAACTAATTCATCTTGAAATGTTAGATTGACATATTTAATTTCCATTTGAACTGCCTCCTCTTAAAAATCAATCATAATAATCGTTTTATCATCTGGTTTTATTCTCTTTTCCCCTTCCAGCTTTTCAATGATTGCTACATATTCGTTTATACTATTCTTTCTTATATATGCAACAGTTTGTTCTAATGACCAATCTGGGTGGAATAACCCGTCTGAACAAATAAAAATTCCACTCACTTCATCTATATGTAATTCACCATGTTGTAAATAATGTATCGCTTCTTTCATTCCATTTGCAACTGAATAACCATTTGGCATATTTGCAAGATAACGATTGTATTTTAACTGTTCTCGCACATCTTGAAAAACATATTCTTCTGGTACAGATAACCCTTTTTTACGATCTTCTTCCCTCTTCCTTTTTGCTCGTTTACTAATTCCTTCAACTGTGTCTTTCGTTAATACTTGCATCGTTCCATTTTGAAAAGTTGCGACAATCATACAGTCCCCAAGCTGCGCATATTCAATTTTCTCACCAACTATTTGAACTGCCGCGATACATGTGCACCACAAATGCTCTTTTTTTCTCGTGTCTACTTCATATTCTAACATTTTGCTTTGTAATGCTTCATTTGCTTTGGCAACTGCAAATTGTAAACTATGATTCTCTCGTAATGCAGTAAAATAATTTGCAAATAAATGCGAAGCGATGTATGCTCCATTATGTCCATTTTCATCACGAAACGGGACAAGTGGTGTTGCACCGTCACATACACCATAAATCTTTTTATCTTTATTACAAAAATAAGAATCCTCACATTCTTGCTTCAACAGGCTTTTCTGTTGATATGTTTTTATCTTCACAACTGTATCCCCTTTCAAATGATAAAATACTCAAATTCTTTCGATTAATCTAATTTACCAAAATAAACTGTTTTTACCCAAAACTTTCAATATCATATATAATCTTGAAATAATATGAATTTTTCAGTGAAGGACGGGAAAGAAATGGTCAGATTCCTTGGTGTTATTATCGGTTCTATTATTATTGCGGTTGCCTTTAATCTTTTCCTTATCCCCCACAAAATTTTAAGTAGTGGAATTGGCGGAATTGCTATTATTTTAGGGATTGTAACCCCTGTAAACACAGGTATTATTAACTTTGTATTAAACTTACCTATCCTTATTTTAGGGTACATAGGTCTTGGAAAAAAAGTAATTTTTAACACAGTTGTCTCTGTAGTTGTATTATCTGTTGCATTATACTACGTTCCAGTAAAAGTCGTAGCAACAGATCCATTGTTATCTTCTATCTTCGGAGGTGTCATCGCCGGAGCTGGTATTGGTCTTGTTTTTAACTGTAATGGCTCCACTGGTGGATTTGATATTATCGGTATGCTTTTATCCCGCAAGCGAGACATTAAACTTGGCGGATTCCTTATTATTTTAAATGCAGTCGTTGTAATAATCGCAGGATTCTTCTTCACCTGGGATGTTGCACTTACAAGCTTACTTTCAATTTATGTAACTGGTAAAGTAATTGATGCTGTTCATACAAAACATCGTAAAGTTACACTTATGATTGTAACAAATGAAGCAGAAAAAATGAAAAAACAGCTTCTTTCAACTGTTGTACGTGGAATAACGTTACTTGATGGCGAAGGCGCTTATTCAAGCGAGAAAAAGCGTGTACTTATGACGGTCGTTTCTCGTGAAGAATTAGCAAGTATGAAACTTACAATTTCTGAAATTGACCCGAATGCATTCGTTAATATTACAGAAACTGTAGAAGTGTTAGGACTTTTCAGAAGAAGTTAAAGACTAGGTGGGAATACACCTAGTCTTTATTTTGCATAAATTCAATTCTGTTTCCAAACGGGTCTGATACGTAAAATCGAATTACATCTGGCCGTGCATAATCATCAATCACTTTTACACCTTGCTCTATAAGTGTTTGCTTAAATTCATTAATTTCATTCACATAAAAAGCTGGATGAGCCTTTTTAGCTGGTGTAAAGTTCCGCTCGACACCAATATGGATTTCTTGATTTCCACATTTAAACCAACATCCACCTCGTTTTTTCAACTCTTCTGGCTTTGGAATTTCTACCATACCAATTTTATTCCCATAAAAATCACGCGCCTCTTCTTCACACTCTACAGGTGCAGCTACTTGCACGTGATCAATCCCTTGAATATAATTTTTCATTTTCTCTCCCCCTCCTCTACCCTAATGTTATACGGAAAACAGCCGTCTGTAACTTACAAAAGGTTTATAAAACAATATAAGCTCCCCTTATTACCATCCTGCATTCACTTTGCAAAAAAAATAAAAAAACAAAATTTATTCTATAACTTCCATTTTTTATAGAAATACACATCACATCTATATTATAGTTATGAATAGACAAATCTTTTTAGATGCTATTTGTACGGAGGAACTATTATGAGTCGTAAAAAATATTCACCAACTCAAAAAAAACGTCATCCGAACATTTCTAGACGTTTGCGAAACCATATACAAGATCGTTCATTAACAGAAATGTACGCATCTCTGTTCGAACATAATCCTGATAGTATTATTTCATTAAACTTAGAAGGAGTTATTCTACATATAAATCCTTCTGCCGAAAGAATATTAGGTTACACTTCTTTAGAATTAGAACAGAAAAATATTACCTCTATTTTAGGAGCCCATATTTCTGAGCAAGTATTACAAAATATAAAGAATACTGAAGCGGATAATCAACAAGAGTATATCTTATCTATTTATCATAAAAATGGATTCTTATTAGATGTTGTGACAAAACTAGTTCCTATTTTTGTTCAAAATCGTCTTACTGGTGTATACGCTATTATGAAGCCACTTGAAAAATCAGAAAGAATTGAGAATATGCTAAAAGAAAGTGAGAAGAGATTACGTACATTAGTAAACTCCATGCCTGCGTTTGTTATATTTAAAGATCATGAAGGGCGCTGGCTTGAGGCAAATGACTACGCACTTTCTTGCTTCAACTTCCATCATGTACCTTACCACGGGAAAAAAGATAGCGAACTCATTCAATATAATGAAGCATACCGAGAAGCTTTTTTACATTGTGAAGAAGTCGATGAACTAGCATGGCAACAAAGACAAATTCTTCATGGCGAGGAATTTATTATACATAGAGATGATTTCGATTTAATCTTAAGTATATCAAAAGTTCCGCTTTATCATCCTGATGGTTCTCGCAAAGGTCTTATCGTGATGGGGAGAGATGTTACTGAGCTAAAAGAAACTGAAAAGTTACTACGAAAATCTGAGAAGCTCGCAGTAGTCGGACAACTGACAGCTGGAATTGCCCATGAAATTCGAAATCCACTCACTTCCCTAAAGGGTTTTCTAACATTGCTCCTCCCTGAAATAAATGAGGAGCAAAAATGGTATATCGATGTTATGTTAAGTGAGATTTCACAAATGGAATCCATCACGAGTCAATTTATGGCGATGTCTAAGCCACAAGTATTATCTATCCAAACTTGTAACATACAAACTTTAATTGAAGAGGTAGTTACATTTATTTTACCGACTGCAATTATGCATAGCGTTCATATCATCATGGATCATTTTGATTACGTATATGATATTCAATGTGACGGTAACCAATTAAAACAAGTTTTTATAAACATATTAAAAAATGCGATAGAAGCGATGCAAAATGGCGGAAATATTTTCATCCAAACAAAACCATTAGAGGATAATTTCATCTTAATACGAATTATCGATGAAGGTTGTGGCATTCCAGAAGATCGTATCTCCCGTCTAGGCGAACCTTTTTATAGTTTAAAAGAAAAAGGCACAGGACTAGGATTAATGATGTGTTACAAAATAATTGAAGAACATCATGGTAAATTACACATTTCAAGCGAATTAAATAAAGGTACAATTGTTGATATTGAGCTACCACTTTCTTCATCTCATCTTGCAATCCAGTCTTAAATAAAAAAGAAGCATCTGCTAATGGTTAGCAGATGCTTCTTTTTTAAAATACTTTGTCATACCACTCTTTTGCTTTTTCTACTTCACCCATCGTTAATTGATGCCCTCGATTTTCCCAATGCATTGTTACATTCGCGTTTGCATTTTCTAATAGTATCTTCAATTCCTCTGACTCTGCTGATGAACAAATTGGGTCATTTGTCCCAGCAGCAATAAACACAGATTTCCCTGCTAAATTTGCTAATTGCATTCCTCTTCTTGGTACCATTGGGTGATGAAGCACAGCACCTTTCAATGCATTTTCGTAATGGAATAATAAGCTTGCTGCGATATTTGCCCCATTCGAATAACCGATAGCTACAATGTTATTTCTATCGAATTTATATTCTTTAGCCGCTTCATCTAAAAATTCATTTAATTCCTTCGTACGGAAAATTAAATCCTCTTCATCAAAAATGCCCTCTGCTAATCGGCGGAAGAAACGCGGCATCCCATTCTCTAACACATTTCCCCTAACGCTTAATACCGACGCTTCCGGATCAACTATTTCTGCAAGTGGTAGTAAATCTAATTCATTACCACCTGTGCCATGAAGTAATAACAACACTGGTTTTGACGTATCTTTTCCTTTTTGAAAAACATGTTTCATCATAATCCTGTTCCCCCTTCAATCACTTTAATCTAAATTTCTCACTTCAAATGGTAAAAGCGTTTGTTCAATCTGTTTTCTATGTTGTTCATATTGTTCCGGTAACTTTAATTCCTCACCCATCGTCTCTAACGATTCATCATGAGCGAAACCAGGAGGATCTGTTGCAATTTCAAATAAGATTTCACCATGTTCTCTAAAATAAATCGCGTTAAAATAATTTCGATCTTGTACAGGAGTTACGTGATATCCAAAACGCGACACATGCTCTTTCCAGTCTAGCTGATCAGCATCGTCACTCGCTCTCCAGGCAATATGATGAACTGTGCCAACGCCCATTTGGCCACGACCGATTGTTGATAATTTCAAATCAATAATATTTCCAATGTCAGCAGAAGAACGGAATCGAACAAATTCACCCTCTTCTCCAATTTTCTCAAGACCCATAATATGTTCTAACAATTCAGCTGTTTTTTGAGGCTGTGTAGATAAAAGAACAGCACCTCCAAACCCTTTAATTGCTACTTCTGGTGTAACTTCTCCAAAACTCCAATTATTTAATTCGCCTTTTTCTCTTTCAACTAATTCTATATGCAAACCATGCGGATCATCAAATTCTAAATACTGCTCTCCAAAACGAGTCATTTTTGTATACGAAACATCGAATTTTTCTAATCTATTTTCCCAAAACTCCATTGCACCTTTTGGTACAACGTAAGACGTAATTCCTACTTGACCATCTCCAATAATACCTTGACGAGCACCTGCCCATGGGAAAAACGTAATAATTGTTCCAGGCTTTCCTCCTTCATTTCCAAAATAAAGATGGTACGTACCTGGATCATCAAAATTCACTGTTTGTTTCACTAAACGTAACCCCAATACACCAGCATAAAAGTCTACATTTTCTTGTGGATGCCCTACAATCGCTGTAATATGATGGATTCCCATTGTTTTCTTTTCCATTTCTTCCACTCCTTTTTTATTTCATTATAAAAATTCTTTTACATTTAAATTCATTATTCATTTTGTCCATGCTACAAAGTAAAATCCGTCATTATAATTTTATCTTGAATTCGAGATATTAATCACAAAATTACGTATCGGCGTCTAACCTATTGGATTATCTCGAATTCAAGATAATTCACAAAAAATATTTGTTCGATTTATAACCATAATAAATTTTCATTATGAACATTATTTATCTCGAACTCAAGATTTATTATAAGTTACTTATTTTTTATTGTCAATAAGTCCTTACTTTCATTTTACATGTAAAAAGAGTAAACGCTATTCACCGTTTACTCTTTTTGCAAATCATTTCTTTTCTTCTTCCAGTACTGCTTCCATCTCATTAAATTCACGATGAACTGCCTTAACGGGTTCTTTCGTTAATAAACTTACAACGATAACAGTTAATAAACTACAGAAGAATCCAGGTACCATTTCATACATAATTGCTTTTAAATTTGGAATTTGTACCCATGCTATAACAACTACTGCACCAACAATCATACCTGCAAGAACACCCCATTTGTTTGTCCTTTTCCAATATAAACTTAATAAAATGGCTGGTCCGAATGCTGAACCAAATCCAGCCCAAGCATAACCGACAAGTGTTAAAATTGTATCACTTGGATGATACGCTAAAACAACTGCGATCATAGCTACTACTAATACTGATAATCTACCGATAAATACAAGTTCTTTATCACTTGCGTTACGACGGAAAAATGTTTTATAAAAGTCTTCCGTTACTGCACTTGAAATAACAAGTAATTGTGAGGAAATACTACTCATAATCGAAGCCAAAATAGCTGATAATAAAAACCCTGTAATATACGGATGGAATAAAATATTTGAGAATGTTACAAAGACCATTTCTGGGTCTTGTAATGTCATATTATTTTTAGCATAATAGGCGATACCAATTAGACCAGTAAGCATTGCACCTATAATTGAAATCGTCATCCAACCGATACCGATTCTACGAGAAGTTTTTAAATCTTTAATAGAGGTAATTGCCATAAAGCGGACAATAATATGTGGTTGACCAAAATATCCAAGGCCCCATGCTAAAAATGAAATAATACCAAGTATTGTGGTTCCTTTAAACATATCTAAATGCGATGCATCGACTTGCTTAATGGTATTAAATGTTTCTGTTATACCACCGACATCCGTAAAGGCAACAATTGGCACTAGTACAAGCGCAATAAACATAATACAACCTTGCACAAAGTCCGTCCAACTTACGGCTAGAAAGCCACCAAATAGTGTATACGCAACAACGACACCCACTGTTACAAATAAACCAATTTTATAATCAAGGTTAAAAGAATTTTCAAACAAACGTCCACCCGAAACTAAACCAGCCGACGCATAAAATGTGAAAAATACTAAAATGACGACAGCGGAGACAAAACGAAGTATTTTCGTACGATCTTTAAACCGATTCTCTAAAAAGTCTGGAATCGTAATTGAATCATTTGCCACTTCTGTATACGTTCGTAAACGCGGGGCAATGATTAAATAGTTCGCATACGCACCTATTAATAAACCTATCGCAATCCATACACTTGATAATCCTGTTGCATACATCGCACCAGGTAATCCCATTAACATCCAACCACTCATGTCAGAAGCACCAGCTGATAAAGCTGTAACTGCTGGACCGAGTCCCCTCCCGCCTAACATATAATCTGATAAATCGGATGTCTTCTTATAAGACCAATATCCGATATACAACATACCTGCCATATAAATAGCAAGCGAAACCATAATTTCAATCTTCACCAAATCTCTCCCTTAGTCCATAAGCCATTCAAAATTTCGAAAAATGACTTTTTCTATTTTCTTGTTTTCGCTTATGGTTCCCTACCTTAACAAACATTTTTTGTTCTTTCAAGTGAACGAGCACTTTTCATTACATGTGAAAACCTTTATAAACGCCTTTATCCCAGTGGATTACAATGATTTTTCAAGAAATTAAAGTAATAATATTCAGAAAATTAAAGGGTGTTTTTTTCACACCTTATTTTCATTCCATTACCCGATAAATTTTAAAAACTAAAAGCCATACAAATGTATGACTTTTAGCTTATTGATGTCTCAAATTTCGCTTTCTCTACATATACTTTACGAAATTTCATATAGCATCCAATACGCCAAGGTACTATATAACAAACCGCAAGAGTGTAGAAAAGAATGCCGATTGACTTTGGATCTAGACCTTGTAAATGTCTTCTAAAATAAGCACGTAAAAGAACGATAACTAAAAATGTAGCAATAAAAGCGATACTTTTTTTTGCATAAATTTGACCATCTTCTCTGACTTCATACCCACTTAAAATAATAAGTGGAATTGATAATAACAGTCCGATCCCAGCAGCTATACCAATTTGCCAACCAGCAAGTTGTATCGGTGCTGCGTATAAAGAAAAACCTGGTAATAAAAAGAATAATGGCAATAGTAGTCGTCTTCCTTTATTATTAATTGGTCGATTCATAGAGCGCATGCGTCTAAATATAACGAGCCCTATGACGAGTAAAAAAATTGTAATACTGTACGAACCTTGCTGCAAGTGAATCTCTCCCTAAAAATAGTCATTTTCAAAAATACTTCCCTATTATACTCCTAATTTTTCCAAAAATATGATTATTCCTCTAAAAAATCTTACATATCAAATATACTTTTAGGTTTGATTTACTATAGGAAACAATTCCGAAAGTGGAACTACTCTCCCCACCTCGTCTTTAAACACAATATGCTCTCTAGTTAAATGGCGCGGGCTCTTCACTCCCGCCGCTGCCGCTAATGAAAATAAACTATATCTCATACTAATAATATAATTCATGACTCGCCACTTCTTCTCATACGGATCTAACGCTTTTTGATAATGCGGATTCGTCGTGGCTACACCAGATGGACATTGGCCAGAATTACATTGAAGGGCCATAATACAGCCGCTTGCCATCATAAATCCGCGGGCTGAACTTACAGCATCCGCCCCAATCGCTAAAGCAATCGCCACTTTATCTGGTGTGATTAATTTACCCGATGCAAATACTTTAAACTTGTTACGGACACCATAATGATTTGCTGTATCAATAAATGTAAGTAATGCTGGAATAAGCGGCAGTCCCATACAATCTGCCATCGATTTATACGTTGCCCCTGACCCGCCTTCTGAACCGTCGATTGTAATAAAATCTGGGTAAATGTTTAGTTCTTTCATTGTTTTTATTAAATCTTCCAAAGGCTCCTGCTGACCAATTACAATTTTCATTCCAACTGGTTTACCGCTGTTTTCTTGCAACTGTTGAATAAAACAAAGTGTATCCGCTGCATTCTTTAAAAATGAAAATCGATTCGGTGAATTAATCGTCTCTCCCTTTCGGACGTTGCGAACAAAAGCAATTTTCTCATTTACTTTTTGTCCCTCTAAATGACCACCACGTATTTTAGCACCTTGCCCAAATTTCAATTCGAATGCTCTAATATTACTTTCTTTCGCTTTCTCCATGAATTTTCCCATTGAAAAATTACCGTCTTCATCACGGTATCCAAATAACCCTGGACCAATTTGCGCAACGATATTCGCTCCTGTATGTAAATGTTCTGGAATAACGCCACCTTCACCCGTATTAATCCACGATCCGCCTGCCATTTTTGCTCCAAAACCACTCGCTAAAATATAATTTTCTCCAATCGCACCGTAAGAAGTCGCAGATGCACCAAACATGCCATGTAGCTTCCACGGATATTTACGGTTCTCACCGACTATAATTGCATCATCTTCTTCGTACAGCCAAAGATTCGTTGTATCCGCTGTCAATTTTTCTCTTCTTGAAAATAACCCTTCTTTATGAATCACGTACTTTTTACCTTCCCGCTCTTGCGTGAGATTCACACTTAATTCCTCAGTTAATATCGGAAATAATGTATTAGCAATATAATATCCAGAAGCTTCAAAATCTCGTTTTGATCCAAAACCAAGTATTTCAGAGCGATATTTCGCTAAAAACATAACACTTTGAAAATCATAACGTGAGAAAGGCTTTCCATCCGTATCATGATCAAACCAATATTGTCGAAATTCAGGCCCTATCTTTTCCAGTAAGTAGCGCATTCTTCCTAAGTACGGATGTAATTTTAAAATAGAATGGTGTGTTCGTTTTTTTATAAAAAATGTAATGATAAAAAAGACGATTAAAAGCAACATTAAAAATAGTAATATACTAATAATAACGAGTAGCGTTTCACTCATCCCGCTTCCCCCTATGAAGTTCCATAATAAAAGGAGAACACTCGACGTGCTCTCCTTTTATCTTTATTCATACTAACGTAGCAAGATGCTCTTTCGCGTCATATTCAACTAAACTTTCAGCGTGTTTAATTCGATGAACAAAGTCTGGATTAGCAATTAACGGTCTTCCGAATGCCGCTACATCAATCGTTCCTTCTTGCAACGCTTCTTCGGCCTCTTTCGGATTTAAATTACCAACCCCAACAATCGTACCATCCCAATATTTTCTTACTAGTTGATGAAAATTCTTTCCATCAGCAATCTCTTGCGTATAATTCATCGTTGAAGGATGGATCATCGTTAGCCCAACCTCTTTAAACATATTTATGAACGTTTCAATTGCAAACTCAGGGTTTTCCCACATATAAGTAGGATTATCACCTTTGAAAGCAGAGAAACGAAGAAGTGTTTTATTAGCTCCAACAGCTTCTATTACAGCCGCCGTTACTTCTTTCATAAACGTTAACCTTTGTTTTAAATCACCGCCATATTTATCTGTTCGCTTATTCGCAAACTCATACGTAAATTGATCGATTAAATATCCGTGTGCACCGTGAATTTCTACTCCATCAAATCCAGCTTCGATCGCATTTTTCGCAGCTTGTGCGTATTGACCGATCACTTCTTGTATTTCTTCTAACGTCATTGCTTCTGGCGTATCAAACGGTTTACGAAAGCGTGGAACATTCCCCTCTGCAGCGATAGCCGACGGTGCTTGTGGCATTTGACCACCAATTATTTCATGATGACTCATACGCCCAACATGCCATATTTGAGCAATAATCGTCCCGCCTTCTTTATGTACTGCCTCTGTAACAGGTTTCCAAGAATCGATTTGTTCTTGTGTATAAATACCTGGTACTCCTGGGTTTCCTTTTGCTCTCGGACTAATGACAATTCCTTCTGTAATAATTAGTCCAATTCCATCCGCAGCACGTTTTCTGTAGTACTCCACTACATCAGCACCAACTGCTCCAGTCTCATTATCTGCAAAGCATCTTGTCATCGGTGCCATCGCTATACGATTACGAAGAGACCAAGTTCCAACTTGAATTGGATCAAACAACTTTGTTTCTTCAACGTTTTCAAAAAATCCCCCAGCATTTACATTTGTTCCTTCATAAATACTCGCTGCTTTATTACTTGAACTTGTCATTTTTCTTCCCCCTAAAAAATCTTACTATAATCGCATCATACTTACTTTTAGATAGTAACGTCAATTTTTACGACTTTACAATAAAAAATTCGAATATCCAAAAAACAAAATGCTATAAATAATATTAAAAAGGTTTCCTTAGGAGGAAACCTTTTTTGTTGACCATATATGGCTGTCAATTCGTTTATCTCTTTAATAAAAAACACCTTATCAATAGAAGTGAAAATGGTTCAGTATTCTTCTAAAAATAATAACTTATATACCTAAAACAATGAAAGCCCTACCTCTCTTTCATCCTTACGGCTCCTCGTCCGTGCCAGTGTGAATCAGGATTGCAAAAATCAAGTAACTATTTTATCGAAGTATTCAATTAAACTTCGAACATTCATAAATGAAATTAAAAAATAAAAATGGATTTGATTGTAGTAATAACAATAGAGGTAATGCTCTAAAAGTGGTTTGAAAGAGTTGAATGTCTTTGAAATGATAAATTTTCTATAATTATGTTCCCAAAAAATTCAAGATCTTTTTTGGGATATAATACATTATTTGTAATGAACCTTAACAAAAGCTTTTTATCTGATTTTCTGTGATACCTTCAATTAATCCCAGTTCACTAATCAAAAATTCATATGCGTTATCTAACATCTTCTTTTCGCTTGCATTAAGTGCTTTTTCTTTCTGTATACGCATTAAATCACGTACAACTTCAGCACCTTCTTGCATTTTACCCGTCTTTATTTTATCAGTGTTCAATTTATACCTTTGTTTCCACGTAAGTAATCTATCTGATTCCCCATGTTGAAAAATATCCATTATGTGTGCTAATGCGGTTATATCCGTAACTGGTCGTATATTCGAATTCAATATTCTCCCTGCTGGAATCATTAGTTCCATATTACTAGCCGACATTTTTATAACATAATACTGTTGTTTTTCTCCTGAGATTTCCTTCTCTTCTATGGCTTTAATTATACCTGCTCCCTGCATTGGATAAACAATGTTATCGCCAATTTGAAACAAATAATCCACCTCCATATATGGTAACCTTCTCAAGCTTAACACACTTTTAGTTTTTTAGCAAAATTTTTATTTTATCATAAAATTATTTTACGCGTCAATACTTAAGAAGCAAGAAATTAAATTTACACAATACACTATAAAAATCGCAATTCCATTAACGGTTCCACATACATTCATTCTCCTTTAACACAAAAACACATCACTACATTTCAGTAGTGATGTGTTTTTGATAAAGCATAAATATCTACTTTTCCGTCTATATACTAACCTGCTTACTAACCGTTTCCCTCGCTAAAAGAAAACTCATAATCACTTGCGCTGCTACTCTACTCGTCATATCTCTGAAATCAAGAGTTGGATCAATCTCTACTATATCCATCCCTTGAACGAGCAGTTCTTTACCAAGGAATTCAATCGCATCTAGTAAAGTCGTACTATCCATCCCACCAGGCCCAATTGCTGGACAACCTGGTGCAAACGCTTGGTCTAGCACATCCATATCAAGAGAAATATAAATAGAAGTCACACCTTGATTTCTTAATATTTCAATACTTTCCGTGATAATATCTTTTATTTCTCGCTCTCGTACGTCTTTCATTGTATACACTGTTACACCATGCTCTATTGCATATTCATGGTACGCACGTGCATTAGAAAAATTACGAATTCCAATTTGAACAAGTTGTTTCCCTGCAATGACATCATTTTCTAGTAAACTACGGAATGGTGTACCATTTGATGGGCCTCCATCATCTAAATTACGTAAATCATGATGAGCATCAAATTGAATAATTCCGACCTTTCCTTTACTGTTTGCAAAACCTGTTATACTCGGAAAACTAATCGAGTGGTCACCGCCAAGAACGATTGGTATCATGTTCGGGTTTACTTTCGTTACATGCCCAACTGTTTTCGCAATTCGTTTATGACTTTCTTTTATATCCGTCACATGCATCGTAATATCGCCGCAATCATATAAGACACTTTCTTTCATATCGTGTTCTTCTGTAATTGCATATGTGCTATATGCATCTAACATCGCACGAATTGTCTTTGGAGCAAAACTCGCTCCTGAATGACTAATAGATGGTTTAGAAAGGGGTGCTCCAATTAAGGCAGCACCGAATATTTCTACGCCTTCCTCCCAATCTTTAATCATCTCACTCCACTTTGTCACTTCACGATCAATAAACTTTGCATTTTTCTTTAAATAGTGGCCGTGCTCCACGATTGTTCACCTCTTGTATATGCAATATTACCATTCTTCCATACTGTATTCACATGACTTACGCCGTAATGATACGGTACGTAAGCATAATTGTAAGCATCCCATAAAACTAAATCTGCCTTACGACCAACTCTAATTTTCCCAGCTACATCACCACGGTTAATGGCATATGATGAGTTAACCGTTACGGCATTCCAAACTTCTTCTGGTGTCATTTTCAATTTTAGCATCGCAATGCTCATAATAAGCTGAATATTTTCAGTTGGACAGCTACCTGGGTTAAAGTCTGTAGCTAACGCAACTGCAACACCTTCATCAATCATTTTACGTCCACGAGCAAAGCTTTCTTTATTTAAATAGAAAGTTGTTCCTGGTAATAAAGTTGCTACTGTATTAGAATTTGCAAGCATTTCAATTCCTTTATCAGAAGCACCAACTAAATGGTCCGCTGATGCTGCACCGATTTCTGCCGCTGCTTCCGCACCACCAAGAGGGTCGATTTCATCTGCATGAATTTTTACATCAAAGCCAAGCTCTTTCGCTTTTAATAAAAATTCTTTTGATTCTTCTACAGAGAACACACCTGTTTCACAGAAAATATCAACGAACTCCGCTAATTGCTTCTCTTTCATTTCTGGTAGTAGGTCTAACATCCATTGTAAAAATTCTTTCGATCTACCTTTATACTCTTTCGGAACTGCATGAGCACCTAAAAATGTTGAAACTAAATCGATCGGATGCTCTTTTTGTAATTGTGCTGTTGCCTCTAATTGTTTCCATTCCGTCTCATCATCTAATCCATAACCACTCTTCGCTTCTACAGTAGTAACTCCGAAAGATAGCATACGGTCTAAATGGAATTTCGCTTTTTGAACAAGTTCTTCTTTCGACGCCTGTTTCGTTGCATTTACAGTTGAAAGTATGCCTCCGCCTTGTTCTAAAATTTCTAAGTACGGAACTCCTTGTAGTTTTAGTGCGATTTCATTTTCACGAGATCCACCAAATACAAGATGAGTATGCGGGTCAACAAGACCAGGAGAAACCATTTTCCCGCCGCAATCAATAACTTCTCTCGCTTGTAATCCTTTCGCTTCTTCCGCTGTTCCAACGAAAGTAATTACACCATTTTCAATTCCAACCGCACCGTTTTCGATAACAGGAAGCGTGTTCATCGCTTCCCGTCTTAACAAGCCATCTTCTTGATCCATTGTTAGTAATTGACCGATATTTATTAGTAAAGTGTCCAGCATGTTTTCTCCTCCTTATTTCATCATCGGAATGTTAACGCCTTTTTCTTTCGCCGTTTCCACAGCTAAGTCATACCCTGCATCCACGTGACGAACAACACCCATACCAGGGTCAGAAGTTAATACGCGCTCAATTCGTTTTGCTGCTGCTTCTGTTCCATCTGCAACGATAACCATTCCCGCATGAAGTGAATAACCCATACCAACGCCACCACCGTGGTGAACAGATACCCAGCTTGCACCGTTTACACTATTAATTAATGCATTTAAAATTGGCCAGTCAGCTACTGCATCACTACCATCTTTCATCGCTTCTGTTTCACGGTTTGGAGATGCTACTGATCCACAATCTAAATGGTCACGACCGATAACGATTGGTGCTGATAATTCACCGTTTGCAACCATTTCATTAATGATGCGACCAAATTTCGCACGCTCACCGTAACCAAGCCAACAAATACGTGATGGAAGCCCTTGGAATTCAACTTGTTGACGTGCCATACGAATCCAGTTACATAAATGTTCATTATCAGCGAACTCACGTAAAATTACTTCGTCTGTTTTATAAATATCTTCTGGATCACCAGAAAGTGCTACCCAGCGGAATGGTCCTTTTCCTTCGCAGAATAATGGACGGATAAATGCTGGAACGAATCCTGGGAAATCGAATGCATTTTTCAAACCTTCATCGAAAGCAACTTGGCGAATGTTATTTCCGTAATCAAATGTAATTGCGCCTTTTTCTTGCATAGCAAGCATTGCTTCCACATGTTTTGTCATACTTTCTTTTGATAATTGTACGTAGCGTTCTGGATCTTCTTCACGAAGTTTCGCTGCTTCTTCTAATGTGTAGCCTACTGGAATATAACCGTTTAATGGATCATGAGCAGATGTTTGATCTGTAACTAAGTCTGGTGTAATATTGCGCTTCACTAGTTCTGGTAAAATTTCTGCCGCATTTCCTAATAAACCAATAGAAATCGGTTCTTTCTTCTCTTTATACTCGTTCGCAACCGTTAACGCTTCTTCTAATGATTCTGTATACATATCACAGTATCTCTTTTCAATACGACGATCGATGCTGCGCTTATCAACATCAATAGCAATGACAACACCGCCGTTCATCGTTACAGCAAGAGGTTGTGCACCACCCATACCACCTAAACCAGCAGTAAGTGTTAATGTACCTTTTAATGAACCATCGAAATGTTGACGAGCTGCTTCACCAAATGTTTCATATGTTCCTTGTAGAATCCCTTGCGTTCCAATGTAAATCCAGCTACCAGCTGTCATTTGTCCGTACATCATAAGACCTTTTTTCTCTAGTTCTCGGAAGTGATCCCAGTTTGCCCATTTCGGTACTAAGTTTGAGTTCGCTAACAGAACGCGAGGTGCATCTTCATGTGATTTAAAAATGGCAACTGGTTTTCCTGATTGAACAAGTAACGTTTCATCACTTTCTAACGTTTTTAATGAATCTACAATCGCCTGATAGCTTTCCCAGTTACGAGCTGCACGGCCAATTCCGCCATATACAACTAATTCTTCTGGTTTTTCAGCAACTTCAGGATCTAAATTGTTCATTAACATACGAAGTGCAGCTTCTTGCACCCATCCTTTCGTTTGTAACTCTGTACCTCTTGGCGCGCGAATTGTTTGTTGTACTTTTTCCATTTCAATCTCTCCCTTTTCTCATTTTATAGTGCTGCGTTTACATCTAATCTTTCTTTTATCGAATAATTCGTTTTTAACCAATGCGCAATATTTTCAATATCTGTTGAGAATATACGGTCATTTTTAATAGATGGCACCTGCTGACGACCTTGGTGGTAGAAGCTCTTCGTCACTGTACTCATGTTTTCAATTCCGCGATATTCTGCTGCTTGCATTGCACAAATCATCTCAATAGAAAGAACACGTCTTGCATTTTGAATAATTTGATGTGCATGGCGTGAAGCAATTGTTCCCATACTTACATGATCTTCTTGGTTAGCAGAAGACGGAATTGAATCTACACTCGCCGGATGTGCTAACGTTTTATTTTCAGAAACAAGCGACGCTGCAGCATATTGCATAATCATTGCACCTGACTGTAGTCCTGGTTCTGGACTTAAAAATGGTGGTAAATCATTTAATTGCGGGTTTACTAAACGCTCAATACGGCGCTCCGAAATATTTGCAAGTTCCGCCATTCCTACTTTTAAGAAGTCCATCGCAAACGCAATCGGTTGACCATGGAAGTTACCACCTGAAATTACTTTTTCTCCGCCATCAAAAATTAGCGGATTATCTGTTGCTGCATTCATTTCAATTTCTAATTTTTCTTTTACATAATTTAAAACTTGCCAAGAAGCACCGTGTACTTGCGGGATACAACGAAGTGAATAGGCATCCTGTACACGTAATTCTCCTTGTTTTGTTGTTAATTTACTATCGTGAAGGATGTCACGAATTCTGCTCGCTACTTCCACTTGCTCTTTATAACCACGTGCTTTATGAACATTTTCATCAAATGCATCAATAATGCCTTGTAACCCTTCAATTGTCATCGAAGCAATTAGTTCAGCTTGATACGCCGTTGCTTCTGCTTCTATATAAGAAAGAACTCCTTGTGCTGTCATCGCCTGCGTACCATTAATTAACGCAAGACCTTCTTTCGCTTCAAGTTCAATTGGCTCAAGCCCTTCTTCTGTAAGAGCAACCATTGCATGAACGCGTTTCCCTTTATAGAACACTTCACCTTCGCCTAATAATACGAGCGCAAGATGAGATAAAGGTGCTAAATCGCCACTTGCACCAAGTGAACCTTGTTGCGGAACGACTGGATGAATTTTACGGTTTACAAACTCAAGAAGCATATTTACAACGAGCGGCCTAACACCAGATACTCCTTTAAGCATCGTGTTCGCTCGTAAAATTAACATTCCACGCGATACTTCTTCCGGGAATGGATCACCAATCCCACATGCATGTGACTGAATTAAATTATGTTGAAGTGCCTTTACATCATCTTTTTGGATAAGCACATCACTAAACTTTCCAAATCCAGTTGTAATTCCGTAAACGACTTTTCCGTCCTCTACAATTTTCTCAACTACTTCGCGGCACTCCGCTACCTTTTGCATACTAGTTGGACAAGCTGTTACACCTTCTCCTTCCAGTAATAACCTCTTCATTTCTTCAACTGTCAATGTATGTCCTGTTAACGTAATCATCATTTTTCCTCCTTAAAAAGGCAAAAGGGGACCTTATCTTTTTAAGACAGACTTCTGTCCTAAAAAAGTAAGGCCCCCTTCTAACTAATAGACTATGGGCAAATCATATGTGATTAATTCCTAAACCAATCGCCTCATGCTCAGATCCTTTTACAGGTGCACCAATCGTTCCATATAATGCAACAGCAACCCATTCGCCTTCTTTTTTTCCGTCGTATGGTGTACCGCGCACAATCGCAAAACGAAGTCCTACTGTACGAAGAACGTCTGCTAACTGAATTTGACCTCTCGTCACTCCGTACAAAGCTTCCATAATTGCATGATAAAGTGCATGTGTTTCTCTGTAAACGTCTGTTTCAATAACTTGGTTGCTTTTAGCCGCTGTTTCCATTGCTGCGACAACCTTTTGCGAATTCATCGAACCCACTTTCCCCGTACAATACTTCCAACCTTTTGGAATGGATAATACAGGACTTTCATTCTCATCCGCAAGTGCCAACAGCATGGCCATACGACCAATTCGATGTGTTCCTTGAAGAAGCATGTGACTCTCTCATTCCTTTTGAATTATTTGAATATTACTTAATTTAAGAATATATGAAAACGTTTAAATCGTCAATAGTTTAAACTCACATTCAAACAATTTTTTCATCCCCTCCATTTGTGTACACAAATGATTTACACAATTTTTCCAAGCATGCTATAGTCTCATTAACAGATGCAAAGGGGCGAAATTTCAGTGACAAAACGAAAAGATATTCATTTTCGAATTGAAGAGAAATTACTTAAAAGGTTTGAATCAGCACTCCATTACGAAGGTTTAAAGAAAACAGATGTATTAACACATGCAATCCAACAATTTTGCACAAAGGTGGAATGTGACAAAATGAATGATGTAAAACGTCAGTATAACGTTAGCAACCATTTACAAACACGCATCGACACACATACACATTACGAAGAAAAACACGTAGATTTAGATAAGATCGTCATTGAACATTTACAACTTCAAGGGGAAGAAAATATATTAGAGGTTGGGTGCGCTAGTGGAAAATTCCTTTCCCTTTTACAAACAAATGGTCATAAAGGCCCATTAACCGGGTTTGATCAATCCGAAGCTATGCTTGCTGAAGCTGCTAAAACAAATAACTTAATAGAATGGAAACGAGGGGATGCTAGTAAACTTCCTTTCGAAACAAATTGTTATGACCTAATAATTGCAAGACATATGTTATACCATGTGAAAGATGTTGAAAAAACAATTCAAGGATTCCATAAAGTAATTCGTCCTGGCGGAACACTTTTAGCTACAACAAATTCTAGCGTTACACTACCTCGTATAGTTGAAATGTGTAACCGTATGTTAGACGCATTTGATTTACCGAAAACAACATCATCAGTCACTCCATTTTGTTTAGAAAACGGTAAAGAGATATTACAATCTGTTTTTCCAACTGTTGAAGAAACAGTTATTCATAATGCTCTCGTTTTTCATCATGCTACTCCGATTGTAAACTATATTTCTAGCATGTTCCCATCGCTAAATATACCCGATAATATGTATCTTCAAGCCGAGATGAAAGAATGGCTAACAGAAGAAATCAACCAGGAATTATCTCTCCATAACGGTATATGGCGCGATCCAAAAACGTTAGTAATTTATCGGTGTCAAAAAGAAAAAAGCTAGCATTTGCTAGCTTCTACACGTTTTCTCGTAAAAGTTTCTCCATTACTACATTGCCTTTACCACAATAAAAATCTGTATTATGTTCGTCTGCCACTCCAAAATAAGAGGCAATTGCTATTCCAAATGGTACAAATGCATGCCCTTGTGCTGTAATGATATTTGAGTGTTTCACAACTTCTTCATACACAAAATTTTCTACTGGAAAACAATCAAATTTTTGATAATCTATAGTCGCAGTATAAGAAATCCCTTTAAATAACCCTGCTTTTGCTAGTGCATACGGTCCAGCACAAATTGCCGCCACTAATTTTTCTTGTTCATGAAATTGACGAATGATTGAAAAAAGAGGTTTTGCATCTTCCAACTGTCCTTCTTCTCCACCTGGAATAAGTATCCCCTCATACTCATCTACACATACTTCACTTACTTCTATATGCGGCTGCACTTGCAATCCAGTTTCACTTATAACCAATTCTTTAGTTAAGCCCGCTGTAATGATTTCATATTTATTTTTCAGCAATGCCGTCGCTACTGTTATTTCAAACTCTGCAAATGTTGAGTATACAAATAAAAGTATTTTTTTCATAGCCCTCTCTCCTTTAACCAGTCCATAAAATATACCTCTAAATCGTCCACTGTTAATCTATTCGTGTCCACATAAGTTACAGGAAATTTTTTATACCAGTCTTTTTCAGTTTCTACTAATTTAAATTGCTCCTCAAACGTACTTCTGTTTCTTGTTCTATCATTATTTTTTCTATCATATACATTCTTTTTCGTAACATCTAAGTAAAAAATCACATCCGAACGGCATGCTCTTAATTTATATAATTCATCTTTCAATTCAGTTTCTATATCCCACTCTTCTCCTATAATCGTTGGATAAAAGAGTGTAAAAAACTCAATGTCTTCTGGTCCGCGATCAAAAATTACGACTGAATCTTTCACATTTTGAAACTCCTTTATTTTTGCTTCCATAAACATTTTTTGATTCATAATAAACCCTACTTTTGAATTCATGTCTAAATTCAATTTTTTTCGCTTCTCTACAATTGGATATGGATTTTCATATATAACTCGAAACCCTCTCTTTTCTAACCTTTTTGCTAATGTTGTTTTTCCGCTAGCCATCGGCCCTTGCAGTGAAATTACGTATGCCACACCTCTCATTCCCTTACACTTTAGTACACCTATAATATACAGAATCTTGAAAACTCTCAACATTATATATATCATCTTGTTTCTTATTCTTATCTAACTTATAATGAAAAATAGAGATTATGACGGACGCATCAATAATGTAAGCTTGGAAATCCAAGCTTACATTATTTTTTGCTTTCTCTTTTCTAATAAAAAGAGTATACTAGATTAGAACGTATGTTCTTAATAATTACATACAGTAAGGAGATAGAACAATGGTATACGACACAAAAGCAATTTCTTGGAATGAATCTTTAAAACAACTTCAACGCCGCTATACAAACAAACAAGTTGACCGAAAAGAATTTGAGGATATTGAACTGATGGAATTCTTCCGCGATAACGACTACATTTCTTTACCTACACATATAAGCGGCCTATCAAAAACACGTTTTACTTCTTACTCTATTTTCACAACTGAAGATAAAGATCGTAAAGTTGGCACACTTATTATTGAGTATGTTGAAGACGATAATAATAATTTATGTGTTGAACAACTATACTTCGTTTAAACTATAACGCTTGGTCAAAATGACCAAGCGTTCTTGCTTTCTATGAATCTCACTGTATATAATATGAATAAAAGAAAACCGCTATCATTAAGGGGGGATATGCGTGCTCGAAGGATGGTTCAGTTGGTTCATTGTATTATGGACGGTTATTTTATTAGGGCTTATGTCTATCGGTGGATACTTTATGTTCAGAAAATTCCTGAAACGATTACCAAAAGAAGACGGCATGTCCATTTTGGATTGGGAAGAACACTACATAAATAAAACGAGACATTTATGGGATGATGAACAAAAACAATTGTTAGAAGAGCTTGTAAGCCCTGTTCCAGAACTATTTCGTGATGTTGCAAAATCAAAGATTGCTGGCAAAATCGGGGAACTTGCATTACAAGAAAATGCCTCTCAAATTACACAAGACTTAATTATTAAAGGGTATATCATTGCCACACCAAAGCGTGATCATAAATTTTTAATAAAAAAACTACAAGAAAAAAAGATTGATTATTCTAACTATCGATCTTTACTCGCAAAGTAACTTCATATTATTTTCGATAAAAAAGACAGCGCCTTTGACGCTGTCTTTTTTATTTGGTACATATACAGTTTTTAAGTTAGCTTCATATCTTTTTCATTATAAAAACCATCTTCTTTTTCCATTTCCTTCTGTAATTTCGTAAAGGAACGATACATTGCAATTCTCCATGACACAATCATCGCAAACGCAAGTAAGAAGAACATGCCACTAAGTTGTCCTAAATCAAGAGATTGACTTAAGTAGGTTTTAAATACAATCCGCACTACAAGTAATCCAATTAATATGAAAACAAAGGCTTTTGAACGCTTCAAATAAATCTCTTGTCCTCTAATTTCAAATTTAGATGTTTTAATAAGAAAAATAGAGAAAATCAAACCGACACCAATTGCTTCTAACATTTCGGCTGGAGTTAATCGAAATTCAGGAAAAACATACATCAATGCACCCGTACTCATAAAAAATGGTGGAAGTATAATTTTTTTCAATGTTGCAGGTTTCTTAGCTGCTTTTAAACGAATAAACATCGCACCGACAGCCATACAAACAGCAACGATACTTGATAAAAGAACTATGTTCATATTTTCTCATCCTTTTTTGTGGCTATATGCAAAATATACTTTCATTATATGCTTTTCCGTTAGTATTTCCAACATTTTCGCAGAATAATACTAAAAACCAGTAAAACCACCAAATAAACTTGAGAAATATACGATAATTTTCGTCATCCAGTTAAAGTATAGGAAGACACCCATAACAATCATAATATATCCTCCGACTTTCATGAAGGCCATACTATTTCTTTTAATCCAAGACATTTTCGTAATAAAGAATGACAGTACGAAAAACGGGATTGCAAATCCAAGTATGTAAGCAATCATATATATCATTGCTGATTCTGGATTTGTTGCTGCTAATCCAATTACAGACACTAGAATTGGTCCGGTACATGGCGTCCACCCTGCTGCAAAAGCTAATCCGATTAGTACTGATCCAAAATAGCCACTTGGACGATTTTTAAATGTAAATTTACGGTCTTGCATTAAAAATTTCGGCTTAAACACCCCGACAATAATTAAGCCGAACACGATGATAAATATACCACCTAACTGTCTGATTAAATCTTTATAGTCAGTAAAGATTCCTCCAATAAAACTTGTACCAAATCCAATTGCAATAAATATAATTGAAAATCCAAGTAAGAAAAACGCTGTATGTATCATACTTCTTTTGCGAAGCATTGCATTTTCTTCTTTCAATTCAGAAACCGACATACCTGTTATGTACGATAAAAATGCCGGATAAAGCGGTAAGCAACATGGGGAAATAAATGATAAGAACCCGGCGCCAAACGCTAAAAAAATACTAATATCTTGCATCATTCCACTCCTCTCCCTAAATATTGTAACAAAAACACATAAAAATACTATGAACAATTCGTGAAATCACTTTTACAACGTGGCAATAAGAAAAACCGCACTTCCTCACAGTTTCTAATAAAACGTTTTCATTTCCTTCTATTATATAGAAAAAAACCAAATGGATTATAAAACTCCTTTAATTGTTATTACCATAACAAAGGTAACATAGTTTCTCAAATAATTAGCACGTTACTAGTACGTCTATATACATAT